>NZ_JBQCVG010000001.1:140848-249765 GCF_051958615.1 Neisseria sp. P0009.S008 | reverse complement strand
TTGGCTGGGGAGGAAGGATTCGAACCTTCGCATGCTGGAATCAAAATCCAGTGTCTTAACCGCTTGACGACTCCCCAACTTACTAAATCATATAAAACAGCGGATGAATATCTAATCCTTCCACACAATAAGCTTCATATGATTGAGAAACCTGTTGGTAAATTGTATTTGCTTCTTGATGAGATTCACATGCTATAAATAAGCATGCTCCGGAACCGGTCATTAATGCATGACCATATTGGGATAACTCAACATAAGCCTTCCAAACTTCAGGATATTCCTGAAATACAACCGCCTGCATATCATTTTGAAACGGCTGTAACGATTGGAAAGTCGGCATTATGCTGGGTTTGGAATCCCGTGTCAAGCCTTCATGTGCAAAAATTTTAGCGGTTGCCACATGGACGGGGGGTTTAACGATAACATACCATTGTTTAGGAACATCTATTTCAGCCAGTTTCTCGCCCACGCCTTTGGCAAAAGCACTTCTTCCAAAAATAAAAAAAGGAACATCCGCACCAAGGCTTACACCTAAATCAATCAGTTGCTGTCTGCTCAAGCCGCATTGCCACCATTGGTTTAAAACCATTAAAACTGTGGCTGCATCGGAGCTGCCGCCGCCTAAACCTCCACCGGTCGGAACCACTTTATCCAACCAAATTTCAATGCCGTGCGGCACGTTTGCATAGGGCAGTAATAATTTAGCCGCCCGATAAGTCAAGTCTTGCTCAGGCTCAAGCCCTTCAACCGGCGTATGCAGAATAATTTGCCCATCGGTACGCATTTTCAGATGAACGGTATCGTATAAGCCGATCAAACAGAAAATACTTTCCAAATTATGATAACCATCGCTCCTGCGACCGGTAATCCTCAAATCCAAATTTAATTTGGCCGGTGCAGGAAAGGCTTGGATTTCCGCTGAAACAAACATGTTATCCTCTATTTGCGTGCTGCGCATCGGGTTTGTCCATTTTTATCCAAAGAGTGGTTTACCGTATCGAACACCAAGCGGATATTAAACTTGGCATTTTCAAGTTGTAGCGTTTTGGGCTGTCCCGAACTATTTAAAGTGCGCGATATCGTCCAGTCAAACTGCTCCAGTCGGCTGTCAGGCAGGATTTTGTATGGCGCATTGGCAACGCGTTTGCCATCTGCCCAAATATGCAGATATTGAACCGGCAAAGCAAAACCCAAAAGCTGTCTGCTCAATTCTTCAGCCGTTTCCGCCTGATAAACCTTACCCTTACTGTCTACTGCCAATACGCCTTCACTGTCTTGACACAGCTGGCCAACGGTATTGCCCAATGGTGTATTCACATCAATGGTTTGAACCGCATTCTGATAAGTCCAGTCAAAATTGGCATAAGAGCCTTTTCCTTCCACTTTAACAGCCAATCGACCGTCTGCACTAAAATCCTGCACCTGCTCTGCTGCTTGCCAACTGTTTTGCTGAGGTAAGTTTGGCTGCGCACAAGCAGCTAAAAACAACAAGGCAGCAACCGATGATAATTGTTTTAAATTCATGGATATTCCTTCATAGGCCGTCTGAAATCAAACGCTTTTCAGACGGCCTTTTGGTTTTATTTGTGTTTTTGAGCATGCGGTTTACTGGACGTTATACCGAATTTGGACATTGTCTCTTTTAATACTCGGAGATTGCTTCCGTGCTTCAAACCGTCATTCCAGATTTCTTTGGCCTTGTCTTGGTCTCCAAGCGTCCATAGGACTTCGCCCAAATGCGCGGCGACTTCGGCTTCAGGTTCTTTTTCATAGGCATATTGGATATATGGAAGCGCCATTTGCGCATCGCCTTTAAGATAATACGCCCAGCCTACACTGTCATTAATTGCTGCGCTTTCCGGCTCCATTTGATAGGCCGTCTGAACCATTTTAAACGCTTCCTCCAAATCCTTGCCGTTGGACAGCAAGGTATAGCCCAAAGCATTCCAACCGTGTGGATTATCCGGATACAACTCAACAACTCGGCGCAAATCGGCAATCGCCTTGCCTGGCTGATTCAGCTTCTCATACACCATCGAACGCTGATACAGCACATTGGCAAACAGCTCGGGAGAAGCTTGGGTCTTCAAGGATTTTTCGGTAGAATTTACCAAGCTGTTCAAAGCGTTCAACGATTCTTGAAGATTGTTATTTTTAGACAATACAAACAAAGCCGTATTCAGCAAATCACTGGCTTCAAAATAACGTCCTCTTTGCTCGGGCATTTTTTGTGCGCGTTGCACCAAAGCCCAAGCCTCTTTATGGTTGCCCTGTTTGGCTTCGATGGAAGCAGCCAAAATGGTTTTATCAAACGTATAAGCCGTAGCCGTTACTTTGTCCAGCCATTGTTTGGCTTTCGCAAATTCTTCAGCATCATTATAAGAAACCGCACCAATCAATGCCGCACGGCTGCGCTGCTCTTCCGTACCGGCTTTATAAGCCTTTTCCAGATAGCTGTTTACCGCAGAAATATTTTCCGTCTTGCTGGCGGACAATAAGGCGGCCTGAATATACAAATCAGGGTTTGGATTTTCTTCCAACAAAGTCTGCAAACGCTTAAAGGCCTGATCATTTTGACCATGAGCGATCAAATTGGCGATGTCCAACTCCTGCCAAATCGGAGATAAGGTTTTGGTGTCTGTATCTTTGAAGAAGCCGTCCAGAATATCAGGATGCCGTTGCGCCATCAGTCGCAACGTAACAAAAGTCGGCGGCAAAATTTCGTTATCCAACTTGGCCAATCGCTGCAATGCCGCAATGGCGTGTTTCTTTTGACCGTCTTTTGCACTAAAAATTGCATCCGCAATCGCCGCTTCTGGAAAGTCTTTATAATTCAGTGCCGTTTTATGCACTTGTTTGACCGCATCGCTGGTCAGATTCGGCTGTTGTGCTGCGGTTTGTGCCAAAAGCAGGAACACGCGCTTTTGCTCGTCTTCACTACCGCCGACAATCACCTTGTCCAATCCGCTCAAATTCTTATCGGCTTTGCCCAGCAGCAAATTGCGCAACCAAGTCATACGCTTTTGTGTTTCACCAGGCTCCGGCTCGATTTCGCGCCATTTTTGGTAAATGGCTTCAGCCTGTTCAAAGGCATTTAAAGAAACTGCCATCTCCAAAGCGCGTTCGGCCACTTCGGGAGATTTGGTGCGATGCAACGTCAAAATATAAGTAAACAGAGCAGAAGCCGCATCACCCTTTTGCAGAGCCAGTTCTGAATTTAACAAAGTGAAAACCTGCGAGGTACGGTTTTGTATACCCAACAGACGTATCCGCTCCTGCTCGCGCTCTTCGGGAGAAAAACGGTCGGCACGGCTTTTCTTTTTAATAATCTTAGCCGATTCAAAAACTGCATTTGAATCGCCGGGCGCGGCAAAAGTTTGTGTAGCAAACAACATCATTACAGCCGCAGCTGCTACTCGAATACGGGATGGGAAAAACAACATAACTATCCTTTTTGAGAACCTGCCGACATTTTCAGACGGCCTAAGCACTTGCAAAACAGATGCAAAGCTTTATTTATCATTCAGGCATAACTGTAACACACGCACCCTATTTTGTTGACACGGTAACCGTAAACCTTGTGTAATCCTCATCTGCATAAAACGATCAGCGCCAAAAATGAATACCGACCACCTTATCCATTTCCTAACTCAAGCTTCACGCTTCAGCAGCCGTATGCAAGCAGAGCGCAATCAATTAGTTACCCCAAAAACGGTCAAAGAAGCAGCCGTTTTGGTCGGCATTGTCTTGCATGAAGGAGCGTGGCAAATTTTACTGACCAAAAGGGCCGAAACCTTAAGGCAGCACACCGGACAAATCGCCTTTGCCGGCGGCCGTAAAGATACCCAAGACGACAGCCTAACGGCAACGGCGTTAAGAGAAGCTTATGAAGAAACCGCCATTCCGATTACCACATGGCAGACTTTTGCGCCGCTACCCTTTTATGACACGCCTTCCGGCTACCGTGTTACGCCTGTTCCCGCAGTTTGCACCCATTCTGTCAACCCAAAAGCCAACCCCGACGAAGTAGCAGAAATTTTTTATCTGCCTTTGGATTTTGCCTTAAACCTGCAAAACTACACATTCCGTCAGCTTCATCACAACAATCAAACCCTCGCCATCCCTGCCCTGCCTTTCCGACACTACGACATTTGGGGGCTGACAGCAATCATCCTATATGGACTGGCAGAACGTTATCAGCAATATTGCCAAGCTTTAAAATAAGGCAAGGCCGTCTGAAAAAATAGGAAAGAATGGTTTCTGATTTTCTTATGGTGTTTGGTTATATACCTGCCACAACAAAATAAGTTATAGGGCAAACACAAAACAGAAGCAGAAAATTTCAAAATAAACAACTGGAAAATAGTGTAACGATATAAAAATTCATTTTTTCACAAATAAATTGTGCTCTCTTCATTTTTCAGACGGCCTTTGCCTGCGTATAATATCGGTCTGATTTACAATTCAAACGAGCTTAGCCCAGCCATGACCGAATCCATCCGCCTGCCCGCTTCTACACTCAAGCCTTCCACCGTTGCCCTGCCCGGTTCCAAAAGCATCAGCAACCGCACGCTGCTCTTAGCCGCACTCTCCGACAACGTTTGCGAAATCCATTCTTTGCTCAAATCCGACGATACCGACCGAATGCTTGAAGCACTCGACAAACTCGGCGTACACATTGAATCTTTACCTGAAGGCCGTCTGAAAGTTCATGGCACCGGCGGCCGCTTTCCCAACCAAACCGCCGATTTGTTTTTAGGCAACGCTGGTACGGCATTCCGCCCCTTGACTGCCGCGCTTGCCGTTTTGGGTGGCGACTATCATCTGCATGGCGTGCCGCGTATGCACGAACGCCCCATCGGCGATTTGGTGGATGCGCTGCGCATTGCAGGTGCGGACGTACAATATCTGGGCAATGAAAACTACCCTCCGCTTCAGATCGGTAAACGCCAAGACAACGGCGAGCGCGTTATTCCGATTAAAGGCAATGTTTCCAGCCAATTCCTGACCGCCCTGCTGATGGCTTTGCCCTTGACCGGACAAGCATTTGAAATCCACATGGTAGGCGAATTGATTTCCAAACCTTATATCGACATCACGCTCAAGCTGATGGCGCAGTTTGGTGTGGACATCATCAATGAAGACTATCGTGTATTTAAAATCCCGGCCGGTGCCAAATATCATGCGCCCGAACATTTATATGTAGAAGGCGATGCCTCCAGCGCGTCTTATTTCTTAGGCGCAGGCCTGATTGCGGGTACACCCATCCGCGTAACTGGTATCGGCGCACACAGCATCCAAGGCGACGTTGCCTTTGCGCGCGAATTGGAGAAAATCGGTGCAGATGTGATTTGGGGCGAAAATTTTGTTGAAATTTCCCGTCCTGCCGATCGCAAGATTCAGGCTTTTGATTTGGATGCCAACCATATTCCAGACGCGGCCATGACCTTGGCCATCGTCGCACTAGCTACTAAGCAACCATGCACCCTGCGCAATATCGGCTCATGGCGCGTTAAAGAAACCGACCGTATCGCCGCCATGGCAACCGAACTGCGCAAACTGGGTGCAGAAGTCATCGAAGAAGCCGAAGCCATCCATATCACGCCGCCCGAAACACTTACCCCTGATGCCGTCATCGATACTTATGACGACCACCGCATGGCCATGTGTTTCTCGCTGGCTTCGCTTTTGGGCATCCCCGTCATCATCAACGACCCGAAATGTACGCATAAAACTTTCCCCGACTATTTCCAAGTTTTTACATCATTGACCAACTGATTGATTATTCAAATTTTCAGACGGCCTGTTGCATACAAAAAACACAGGCCGTCTGAAAAATAAAAATAAAACTATACTTTTTCTTAATTTATGCGATAATAGCTAAATAAATTCTTAGCGATTCATATTTCCTTTCGGAGAGAAAACATGTCAGACGAAAAAAGCAAAGCCTTAGCCGCCGCCCTTGCCCAAATCGAAAAAAACTTCGGCAAAGGCTCCATCATGAAAATGGACGGCAGCCAACAGGAAGAAAACCTTGATGTTATTTCCACCGGCTCCCTCGGCGTAGACTTGGCACTCGGCGTTGGCGGTCTGCCCCGCGGCCGCGTGGTTGAAATTTTCGGCCCGGAATCCTCCGGTAAAACCACACTCTGTCTCGAAGCCATTGCTCAATGCCAAAAAAATGGCGGTATCTGCGCATTCATCGATGCCGAGCATGCTTTTGACCCGATTTACGCCCGTAAACTCGGTGTAAAAGTCGAAGAACTCTATCTCTCCCAACCGGATACCGGCGAGCAGGCATTGGAAATCTGCGATACATTGGTGCGCTCAGGCGGTATCGATATGGTCGTTGTCGACTCCGTAGCCGCACTTGTGCCTAAAGCCGAGATCGAAGGCGAAATGGGCGACAGCCACGTCGGCCTGCAAGCCCGCCTGATGAGCCAAGCCCTGCGCAAACTGACCGGCCACATCAAACGCACCAATACATTGGTTGTTTTCATCAACCAAATCCGTATGAAAATCGGCGTGATGTTCGGTAGCCCTGAAACCACGACCGGCGGTAACGCGCTTAAATTCTACGCCTCCGTCCGCCTCGACATCCGCCGTACAGGTCAGATTAAAAAAGGCGATGACGTTATTGGTAACGAAACCAAAGTCAAAGTCATCAAAAACAAAGTTGCGCCCCCATTCCGTCAAGCCGAATTCGATATTCTTTACGGCGAAGGCATCAGCTGGGAAGGCGAATTGATTGATTTGGGTGTCAAACATGACATCGTTGAGAAATCCGGTGCATGGTACAGCTACAACGGCGCAAAAATCGGCCAAGGTAAAGACAATGTACGTGTTTGGTTGAAAGAAAACCCTGATATCGCCAACGAAATCGATGCCAAAATCCGTGCAGCAGTCGGTATCAATGTCGATATTACCGAAGGCAAATTGGACGATACCGACGGCGAACGTCCTGAGGAATAAGTCTGTTTGAAATTAAAGGTTAAATAAGCCAAATAAAGGCCGTCTGAAATCCGACCATTAATCGGATTTCAGACGGCCTTTTATTCAATACTGCTTAAAGCCCCAATGCTTGGGCGTGAAACTCAATATGCGAATCGATAAAGCTGGCAATAAAGAAATAGTCATGCCCATAGCCCGGACGTACTTTATATTGGATATTGAAACCTTTTTCACGTGCGGAGCGGACAAACACTTCCGGTTGCAGGACTTCAGGATACAAAGCATCTTCACTGCCGACATCAATCAAAACAGGCAATTTATGCGAGGCCGTCTGAAGCAGCTCTGTACTGTCATAGCGCTTCCATGTTTCCACGTTTTGACCCAAATAAGCTGAAAACGCCTGCCTGCCGCCTTCCGTATCGATAGGATGACATAAAGGCGCAAAAGCGGAAACCGCGACATATCGGCCGGGATAGTTCAAAGCCAAATGCAGCGCACCATGCCCGCCCATGCTGAAACCTGCAATGCTGCGCTCTTTTGTTACCAGAAAATTATGCCCGATCAAATCAGGCAATTCTTGGCTGATATAGCTTTCCATTTGGTAATGCTGCGCCCAAGGTGCTTCAGTTGCGTTAACATAAAATCCGGCACCCTGTCCAAGATAATATTCCTCGCTGTCGGCAACATGCTGACAGCGTGGCGAGGTATCCGGAAAAACCACAATAATATTCCATTGCGCCGCAAAACGCTGGATTCCGCTTTGCCGAACCAATTCAGAACCATCACTATTTAAGCCGGAAAGAAAATATAAAACAGGCGCAGGATAACCTTTTAAGACTTGTGGCGGCAGATAGACATCAAATACCATGTCCGTCCGGCAGGTTTGAGAAAAATGGCGGTACCGTTCCTGATGCCCGTTAAACATCTTTCTGCGTTCCAGCAAATGCAATTCTGAATTTTTCATTTTATCCCTTGTAAGGAAACAACCAACAATAAGCAGAATGTTAGCGCAAAACCTGTCTATCGTGTTGTTGCCCCATCTTTCTAAAGCAACCAAATCTGCTTTAAACAAGGCTTGACAATCATGCGAAATCATTACGCCGACAGCATTTAAAATCTATACACAATCTCTGTGGATAAATCTGTTGATAAGCTTTGGGTAATCGTAAAATTTTCTTTAGGAACAAACCAAGTCTTAAATTGACTAAAATTTAATCAAATAAAACATAATAAAATCAAGTAGTTATGTTTATAGAATTTTACTATAATCATACAGTGAAAATTTATAGGTAAAACAAGGTTATGCGGTTTTGTGCATAAATTAGGGTTGACATCCCTAAAAATCGCTCCGAATCCAAAGCTCCGTGAAACAACGGCCGATTTCATCAGATGCCATTCAAAAGACGCGCGGCCACACATTTTGCGTTACAATACGCACTTATTTTTAAGAAAGAAAAATACGCCATGAAAGCCTCCCAGTTCTTCATTTCTACCCTTAAAGAAGCCCCTGCCGAAGCCGCACTTGCCAGCCACAAGCTGATGATTCGTGCCGGCTTGATCAAAGCCAACGCATCCGGTCTTTATACTTGGATGCCGATGGGCCTGCGCGTATTGCGCAAAGTTGAAAATATCGTGCGCGAAGAAATGGCCCGCGCAGGTAGCGTGGAGCTGCTGATGCCGGTGGTACAACCTGCCGAACTATGGCAAGAATCCGGTCGCTGGGAGTTTTACGGTAAAGAACTGCTGCGCCTGAAAGACCGTCATGACCGCGATTTCTGTATGGGTCCGACTTGTGAAGAAGTGATTGCCGACATCGTGCGCAAAGAAGTCAACAGCTACAAACAACTGCCGAAAAACTTTTACCACATCCAAACCAAATTCCGCGATGAAGTACGTCCGCGTTTTGGTGTGATGCGCGCGCGCGAGTTTGTCATGAAAGACGCTTATTCCTTCCATGCCGACTATGCCTCGCTTCAGACGACCTATCAAAATATGTATGACGCTTACTGCCGTATCTTCACCCGTTTGGGTTTGAAATTCCGTCCTGTTGCCGCAGATACCGGCAGCATCGGCGGTACCGGCTCTCACGAATTCCAAGTATTGGCTGAAAGCGGCGAAGACGTTATTGCATATAGCGACACTTCCGATTACGCCGCCAATATCGAATTGGCACCGACTTTGCCGCTTAAAGGCGAACGCGCTGCTGCTCAGGCCGAGTTGACCAAAGTACATACGCCAAATGTCAAAACCATTGAGTCTTTAGTTGAATTCCTCAATATTCCGGTTGAACAAACCCTCAAATCTATCGTGGTTGAAGGCGAAAACGAAGGCGAACTCATCCTGCTGCTGTTACGCGGCGACCATGAATTTAACGACATCAAGGCAGAAAAACTGGCTGGTGTGAAATCGCCACTGACCATGGCAAGCCCTGCCGCGATTGTTGAACAGTTCGGTGCAAACGGCGGCTCTCTCGGCCCTGTCAACTTCAAAGGTAAAGTCTATGCCGATTTCGCCACCGAAAAAGGCGCAGACTGGGTTATCGGCGCGAACGAAGACGACTACCACTATACCGGCTTCAACTTCGGCCGCGATGCTGCCGAGCCTGAATTTGTCGATTTGCGCAATGTCATCGAAGGCGACATCAGCCCCGACGAACAAGGTCGTCTGAAACTGGCGCGCGGTATTGAAGTCGGTCACGTTTTCCAACTACGCGACAAATATACCCAAGCCATGAATGTCAGCTTCTTGGACAATAACGGCAAATCCCAAATCATGGAAATGGGCTGCTACGGTATCGGTATTACCCGCGTCGTTGCTGCCGCCATCGAGCAAAACAACGACGAAAAAGGCATTGTTTGGACCAAAGCAATGGCGCCGTTTGAAGTCGTGATTGTACCGATGAACTACAAAAAATCTGAAGCCGTACGCGAAGCCGCTGACAAAATCTATGCCGAGCTTTTGGCTGCCGGTGCGGATGTATTGTTGGATGACCGCGACGAACGTGCGGGCGTATTGCTGAATGACTCCGAGCTGTTGGGTATTCCTCACCGCATCGTAATTGGCGATCGCGCATTGAAAGAAGGCAATGTCGAATATGCCGAACGCCGTGACAATCAGGCTCAAGCCGTTGCTGTATCAGAAGTTGTCGCCAAGGTTCTGACTGCATTGAACGCTTAAGTCTTTTTCAATCATGAAAAGGCCGTCTGAAACTGATTATCTCGTTTCAGACGGCCTTTTTCTATTTTAATAAATGATGTTCTTTCCGTAGCTCTCTAATATTTCTTTGATTTTCAAAATGGTTTCTTTGGGCGGCGGATGTACGCCTTTTAATTTGTATTCGTCGCCACACAAAGCCCATTTGTGTGCGCCCAATTCGTGATACGGCAAAAGCTCGACCATTTCGACATTATCCATATCACCGATAAACTCGCCCAATAAATGCGCTGAACGCTCATCATCGGTGTAGCCTGGAACAACCACATAACGCACACGCATCGGCTGATTGCGTTCGGCAAGATAGCGCGCGAATTTCAGCGTTTTGGTATTTGGGATACCGACAAGCACTTTATGGATTTCAGGATCGATTTGTTTTAAGTCGAGCATGACCAAATTGGTATGATCGAGCAAATCATCCAAAATCGAGTCATAGTGCAAAGCATAGCCATTGCTGTCGAGACAGGTATGGATATCGTGTTCCCGACAGGCCGTAAACCAATCGCGTACAAACTCATATTGCAATAACGGCTCGCCGCCGGTTGCCGTTACGCCTCCGCCTGTCGCACGCAGATAATGACGATAGGTCATAACCTGCTTCATCACGGTTGCCACATCCAATTCCTGCGCCTGCTCGGTATGGAGATCCCATGTGTCGCGATTATGGCAATACAGGCAGCGCATCAGACAACCTTGCAAAAAGAGCACGTAGCGCAAGCCCGGACCATCGACAGCACCGCAAGATTCAATCGAATGAATAATGCCTTTGCCGTTATAGTGACGGTGGCCAAGGTCTTTCAGTTCCGGCTCGGGGGTAATGGCAAAAGTCGTGGACATAGTGTTCGGCTCAAAATGTTTTTGCTTATATGGATTGTACGATAATAAAGGCCGTCTGAACATTTCAGACGGCCTTGGAGCTTTGTTTCAAAACAAACCAAATGCAAATTTAGCTTCTGGTTTGTTTCCCCACTCGGATTACATGGTTTCTGTGAACGTACGGGTAATCACGTCAAGCTGTTGTTCGCGGGTCAGCGAGTTGAAGCGAACCGCATAACCGGACACACGAATGGTCAACTGCGGATATTTCTCCGGATGGTGCATCGCATCTTCCAAAGTCTCGCGATTCAATACGTTGATGTTCAAGTGTTGACCGCCTTCCAAAATACCGTCTTCATGGTGGAAATAACCGTCCATCAGACCGGCAAGGTTACGTTCACGAGAATGCTCGTCTTTACCCAACGCGCCAGGAATAATGGAGAAGGTATAGGAAATACCGTCTTTGGCAAACTCAAATGGCAGTTTGGCTACGGAAGTCAATGAAGCGACTGCACCGTTGACGTCACGGCCGTGCATTGGGTTTGCACCCGGACCAAACGGAGCACCTGCACGGCGGCCGTCTGGAGTATTACCGGTTTTCTTACCGTACACGACGTTGGAGGTAATGGTCAGTACGGACTGAGTCGGAGTGGCGTTGCGGTAAGTTTTGTGGGTTGCCACTTTTTTCATGAAGCGTTCAACCAAATCGCAGGCGATATCGTCAACGCGGTCGTCGTTGTTACCAAATTGTGGGTATTCACCTTCGATTTCAAAGTCAACGGCAATGCCGTTTTCGTCGCGAATCGGTTTCACTTTGGCGTATTTAATGGCAGACAGAGAGTCGGCAGCCACAGACAGACCGGCAATACCGCAAGCCATCGTACGGATCACATCACGGTCATGCAATGCCATCAATGCAGCTTCGTAGCTGTATTTGTCATGCATGTAGTGAATAATGTTCAAGGCAGTAACGTATTGGGTTGCCAGCCAATCCATGAATTGGTCCATGCGCGCAAAGACAGTGTCGTAGTCCAAGACTTCGTCCATAATCGGTTCGGTTTTCGGACCAACTTGCTCTTTAGATTTCTCGTCCACACCGCCATTGATTGCGTACAGCAGGGTTTTTGCCAAGTTGGCACGGGCGCCGAAGAACTGCATTTGTTTGCCGACAATCATTGGGCTCACGCAGCAGGCAATAGCATAATCATCGCTATTGAAATCAGGACGCATCAAGTCGTCGTTTTCGTATTGGATAGACGAAGTGTCGATAGATACTTTGGCGCAGAATTCTTTAAAGCCTTGCGGCAGTTGTTCTGACCACAATACAGTGATGTTTGGCTCAGGAGACGGGCCCATGTTGTACAGGGTATGCAGCACGCGGAAATTGGTGCGGGTTACCAAGGTACGGCCATCCAAGCCCATGCCGCCGATAGATTCGGTTGCCCAAATCGGGTCGCCGGAGAAGAGTTGATCGTATTCCGGAGTGCGCAGGAAACGAACCATACGCAGTTTCATCACCAAGTGGTCAATAAATTCTTGCGCTTGGGTTTCGGTAATCACACCATTTTTCAGGTCGCGTTCGATATAAATATCCAAGAACGAAGACACACGGCCGAAGGACATCGCTGCGCCGTTTTGAGATTTAACGGCAGCAAGGTAGGCAAAGTAAGTCCATTGGATGGCTTCTTGTGCATTTTTTGCTGGGCCGGAAATGTCGTAGCCGTAAGAAGCCGCCATTTCTTTCATTTGACCCAAGGCTTTGTATTGTTCGTTGATTTCTTCACGACGGCGGATGACTTCTTCCAAGTCCACACCGTTTTCCAAATCGGCTTGCAGTGAGTTGAACTGGTTGAGTTTGTCTTTCATCAAGAAGTCGATACCGTACAATGCCACGCGGCGGTAGTCGCCGATAATACGGCCGCGGCCATAAGCATCCGGCAGGCCGGTAATCACACCTGATTTACGGCAGCGGCGGATGTCGGGCGTATAAACGTCAAATACGCCTTGGTTGTGGGTTTTGCGGTATTTGGTGAAAATTTCGCTGACTTCGGGATTCAATTCAACGTTGTACACTTTGCACGCGTCTTGCACCATTTTCAAACCGCCAAACGGCATGATGGAGCGTTTCAAAGGCTCGTCTGTTTGCAGGCCGACGATGGTTTCCAAATCTTTGTTGATGTAGCCTGGAGCGTGGCTGGTAATACCGGATATGATTTGCGCGTCGATTTTGTACGGCTCGTGCGTACGGTTTTCTACTTTAATACCTTCCAATACGTCCGCCCACAGTTTGGTTGTGGCTTCGGTTGCAGGTGCCAAGAAAGAGGCATCGCCTTCATAAGGCGTGTAGTTTTTCTGAATAAAATCGCGAACATCTACGTTGGTTTCCCAGTTGCCGCCAGTAAAACCTTCCCAAGCGGCTGGACGTTGCTGAACATCATTTGACATATCAAGCTCCTAATTTTATTGGAAATATAGACCGTAAATTTTCTGAAAGGATAGCACTAATACCCTTCCATTTACAGGAGTTTTCTTGAAATAAAATTACAGACTAGCCTTTTCTTGACTTACATCAATGAGAATAATTATTACTTGGCACTACATCTCGGTTTCCAAACACTCGCGTTTAAAAACGGCGTAGAATACGAAATTAAGCCCTGAAGACAGACATCCTTCAGGGCTGAATTTTTATTGCATTTCATATAAAAGGCCGTCTGAAACATTCAGACGGCCTTTTATTCACTTAATCAATTAAGCAAACGGGTGGTGCAAAACGATGGTTTCTTCACGGTCAGGACCAGTTGAAACAATGGCTACAGGTGCACCGCACACTTCTTCAATACGTTTCAGATAAGCTTTAGCGTTTTCAGGCAGCTTGTCATATTCTTTCACGCCGAAAGTCGACTCGCTCCAACCCCGCATGGTTTCGTAAATCGGTTTGCAGGTTTCTACCGCATCGGAGCCGCAAGGCAGAATGTCGGTTTTGCTGCCATCAGGCAATTCATAACCTACACAGATATTGATGTTCTCAATACCGTCCATCACGTCCAGCTTGGTAATGCACATGCCGGAAATGCCGTTAACTTGAATAGAGCGTTTCAGAGCAGCCGCGTCAAACCAGCCACAACGACGCGCACGACCGGTTACAGAGCCGAATTCATGGCCGCGTTCAGCCAAGCCTGCGCCCACTTCGTCAAACAATTCAGTCGGGAATGGGCCGGAACCCACGCGGGTAGTATAGGCTTTAACGATACCCAAAACGTAATCCAGCATTTGCGGACCTACACCTGCACCGGCAGAAGCGGCACCAGCCAAGCAGTTGGAGGAAGTCACAAACGGATAAGTACCGTAGTCGATGTCCAGCAACGTACCTTGTGCACCTTCAAACAACAGGCTTTCGCCTTTGCGGTTTTTCTCGTTCAAAACACGGGAAACATCGGTAATCATCGGCGTAATGCGCGGTGCAACTTTTTCAATGACCGCCATCACATCTTCAACTTTTACCGGCTCGGCATTGTGCAGGTGTTGCAACTGAACATTGTAATAAGCCAAAACAGCTTCCAGTTTCTCAACCAGTTTTTCAGGGTGCAACAAGTCCACCACGCGAATCGCGCGGCGGGCAACTTTATCTTCATAAGCGGGGCCGATGCCGCGACCGGTTGTACCAATTTTGCCTTTACCCCGGGAAGCTTCGCGAGCTTGATCAAGCGCGATGTGGTAAGGCAGAATCAATGGGCAGGTTGGCGCAATTTTCAGACGGCCTTCGACGTTTTTCACACCGGCAGCGTTCAATTCATCGATTTCGCCCAACAATGCTTCAGGAGAAACGACAACACCTGAGCCGATGAAGCAGTCCAAAGTCTCATGCAAAATGCCGCTTGGAATCAGGCGCAAAATGGTTTTTTTGCCACCGACGACCAAAGTATGGCCGGCATTGTGGCCGCCTTGGAAACGTACTACACCACTGGTTTCTTCCGCCAGCCAGTCAACAATCTTACCTTTGCCTTCATCACCCCATTGGGCACCGATTACGACAACATTTTTAGCCATAGCCATCTAACCTTATTTCAGATACAAAATTTCAAAATAAAACTCAATCGTTCAAAGCGATTACTTTCCAAACGCCGTCTACCTGTTTCAGACGGCCTGTAACCTCTTCCGAACCGTTATAGCCGATACCGTAATCGATAACGACACATTGTCCTTGTTCGCGCAAAGCATCTACCGCTTCTTGAGCCGCAGGCATGTCTTTTACATCGACAGCCACCACGGATTCCCGTCCGATAGCAGGAAGGCGGCCGATAAAGCTGCGCAAATCAAAACTGAATCCGGCCGCAGGGCGTGCGCGTCCGAAGTATCCGCCCAATCCGTCATAACGGCCGCCGCGTGCCACAGCATCATGACGGTTTGAACCATAAGCCGCGTAAAGCAAACCGGTATGGTAATTGTCAACGCGCAGTTCCGACAAATCGATATGCACTTTTTGATTTGGGAACGCATCGCATACTGCCTGCAATTCATCCAAAGCCACACTGACTGCAGACAATTCCGGTAATTTCTCTCTAGCCAAAGTCAGCACTTCACGACCGCCGTACAGTCGTGGTAACAATGAAAACGCTTTTGCCCACATACCGTCGAGTTTCCACTCTTTGACCAACTGGCTGACAGCCTCGGCATCTTTGTCCTGCATCGATGAAAGCAGGGTTGCCGATTGCTGCTCATTCAAATGCGCGGCATTTGCCAAAGCACGGAATACGCCGATATGGCCCAATGAAAGCAAGACCTCGCCCATGTCGGCGATTTTCATGCTTTTCAGCATCAAATCGATCAATTCAATATCCGCTTCAATGCCTTCCAAGCCGTACATTTCCGCACCCGCCTGCAAAGGCTCGCGCATATTGAGCAATCCGTCAGGCCGCGCATGAAGCACCGAACCGGCATAGCATAAACGGTTGATACCTTGATTGGCAGAAAGCAAGTGGGCATCAATACGTGCCACCTGCGGCGTAATATCCGCGCGGATACCGAGTTGACGGCCGCTGAGTTGATCGACGACCAAAATGGTTTTCAACGACAAACCGGCATCGATATGTGTCAATAAGGAATGGCTGTATTCCATCAATGGTGGTTGCACCAATTCATAACCATGCACGCGGAACAAAGCCAACAGCCGCTCACGGGCGCTTTCCAGTTGTCGGGCATTGGTCGGTAACACGTCGGCAACGTGTTCAGGAAGCTGCCAAGACTTCATGAGAATCTACCTCTGTTTTTTTGTAAACATAAAGGGCTGCTTAAATTTAAAACCAAACCAGCCTGACGACTGAAATTTTCCTGAATGCATCAACGACAAATCCGATGCGGCTTCAACAAAACTGATTTTAAATTTAAACAGCCCCTGAGTAACGGCTTCAAACCGTCGAGTTATTAAAATCAGACTTTACCATATTAAAACGAATTTTGCACCCTGTTTACAGAAAGCGTAAAAAACATTAAAAACAAAGGCCGTCTGAAAACCAAATGCATAGCTGCATCGTTTTCAGACGGCCTTATTCATGCCTGAACAACCCGACGATTAACGCCAGTAACGCCACCAAGGCATATCGTCAGATCGCCATTCGTGTTGCAAGAACGGGCTTTGCGGGAAGTTGGTTTCCAAAACACGGCGTGTATCGGCAGCCAGTTGCGGCTTATCCAGTTTTTTGTACGCCAATTCCATCATCGCCAAAGCTTCTTCAACGTAACGGGTATTTTGGTAACGGGCGACGATTTTTTGCGCGCGGTTGACCGCTGCGACATAAGCACCGCGTTTCATGTAATAACGCGCCACAGACATCTCGTTACCGCCCAAAGCGTCCACCAACTTAGCCATACGCTCGGTTGCATCGGCAGCGTATTTGCTGTTTGGATAACGTTGAACCAACTCTGCAAACGCCTGATAAGCATCGCGGTTGGCTTTCGGATCGCGGTCGGACCAGTCTTGGGAAGCCAGCTTGTTTAAGAAAGACTGGTCTTCGTTAAACAGGACCAAACCTTTCAAGTACAGCGCGTAGTCCATATTCGGATGTTGCGGATGATGGCGTTGGAAGCGCGCAATGGCAGCCAAGGCTTTTTCCGGCTCATCGTCTTTATAATAGGCATACGCCGTATCCAACTGGGACTGCTGTGCATAGCGGCCGTTTGGAAAACGGGACTCTAAAATTTCGTATAACTTGACAGCTCGCGTATAATTGTTGCTGTTCAATTCGTCTTGCGCTTCGGCATAAAGCTTTTCCACACTCCAATCTTGAGTAATTTGGGCGTCTTTATCGATTGTGCCTTTATTTGCGCAGGCACTCAGTGCCAAACCTAAAGAAACTACTAAAAGAATTTTTTTCATGCAGAATACTTCCTTTGATAACGAAGCAGATTATAGCGATGATTTAGACTTTCCGTCATCCCCTGAAACAGAAAGTTGTGTTAATTTGACCGTTCCGCTCGAAATGGCAGGCGGAAGGCTGGATGCCGTATTGGCCAAACTCATGCCCGACTACTCGCGCAGCCGCCTGAGTTCGTGGATTAAAGAGGGTGCAGTCATTGTAAACGATAAGCCCGCGCAACCCAAAGATAAAATGATAGGCGGTGAATTGATTGCCGTTACGGTACGTCCGAGCGAAGAAAACCTCGCGTTCACGCCCGAGCCGATGGATTTGGACATCATTTATGAAGACGATGCCGTCATCGTCATCAACAAACCGGCCGGACTGGTCGTCCACCCTGCCGCAGGCAACTGGAGCGGCACCCTGCTCAACGGCCTGTTGGCACACTGTCCTGAATTAAGCCAAGTGCCGCGTGCGGGCATCGTACACCGTTTGGACAAAGAAACCAGCGGTCTGATGGTGGTCGCCAAAACCTTGCCGGCGCAAAACTCACTGGTTCAACAGCTTCAAGAGCGCACAGTCAAACGCATTTACCGTGCAGTCGCCAACGGCATTGTTCCTTTCGACGGCAAAATCGAAACCCAAATCGGCCGCGATCCGCACAACCGCCTGAAAATGGCAGTCGTCAAATTCGGCGGCAAACCTGCCATTACCCATGTCAAAGTGTTGGAACGTTATCTGGCGCACAGCTACATCGAATGCTCGCTCGAAACCGGCCGCACACACCAAATCCGCGTTCATATGCGCGAAGCCAACCATCCGCTGGCCGCCGACCCTGTTTACGGCAACCTGCGCCATCCATGCAGCGACGCGGTTAAAGAAGCCATCAAAACCCTCGGCGCACGCCAAGCCCTGCATGCCTACCGTTTGAGCTTTGTGCACCCGAAAACCGGCGAAACCGTTTCCTTTGAAGCGCCTATGCCTGACGATATGTACCACCTGCTTTCCGTCCTGCGTCTGGAAGCCGGTTTAGATTCATCCCTAAGCAACGAGGAAGAATGGCAAGAGAAATTCGGCATGGACGATGACGACGATTGGAATGAAGACGACTACGATGTCGAAGTCGTTTATGTAAGGGATTAAACCCATTTTTCAGACGGCCTAAATATTATTTCAGGCCGTCTGAAATCAATCCGTTCCAATATTTCAGCGATTCTAAAATTATGAAAACCATCACAGATACCCTAAACCTCGCTCCCCAAGGCAAGAATTTTTTGACTGCCGACTGGCCTGCCCCTGCTAATATTAAAACGCTTATTACCACACGCAACGGCGGTGTCAGCGAAGGCGTGTACCGCAGCCTGAATGTCGGCTCACACGTCGGCGACAAGCTGGAAGCCGTGCTCCGCAACCGCGAAATCGTGCAGGAACAAGTCGGCCTGCCCGTTGCCTACCTCAATCAAATCCACAGCAGCATTGTTGTAAATGCCACCGAAGCATTAGGTAATACGCCTGATGCCGATGCCTCGGTTGATACGACGGGAACAGTCGCCTGCGCTTCAATGACTGCCGATTGCCTGCCTGTCTTGTTTTGCGACAAAGCGGGTACAGTCGTTGCAGCGGCTCATGCAGGCTGGCGCGGTTTGGCCGGCGGCGTTTTGCAAAACACCATTGCGGCAATGAATGTCGAGCCGTTGGAAATCATGGCCTATCTCGCGCCTGCCATCGGCCCTGATGCGTTTGAGGTGGGACAAGATGTATTTGATGCGTTTTGCACCCCCATGCCGGAAGCTGCCAATGCGTTTGAAGACATCGGCGGCGGCAAATACCTTGCCGACATTTACGCTTTGGCGCGCATGGTTCTGCATCGCGAAGGCGTGAACATGATTTATGGCGGCACCCATTGCACCGTCTTGGAACGCGATACTTTCTTCTCCTACCGCCGCGACGGGCAAACCGGCCGCATGGTCAGCCTGATTTGGTTGGAAAAATAAGATTTAAGCCATCAAAGACAAGGCCGTCTGAAATACTTTCCGTTTGCGGTTTCAGACGGCCTAAACATTATTCGTTATAATCCGACGATACCGTAACTGGTTTCAACGAAGGAATATCCAATGAAAAAAATCCTATTGCCTGCACTCGCCCTATTGCTTGCCTCTTGCGGTTTCCACCTGAAAGGCACAGGCGTGACTTCTCAGCCGCTGCCTTATCAAAACTGGCATGTAGAAGGCGGAGCCGTCATGCAAAAAGCGCTGGAAAATGCCTTACGCCGTGCCGACGGTCATCCGGTTAGCGAAGCCGAATCACAAATCACCCTGCGCGTTGTCGACTTTCAAAAACGCCGTGATATCTACACCATCACCCGCGCCGCCGCGATTAACGAATACCTACTGGCCATGACCGTCAAAGTCCAAGCCTTCCGTAACGGTGAGCCGGTTGGCGAACCGATAGAAGTTAAGGTTCACCGTACCATGGACTACGCCGACAGCGAAGTTTTGGGCAAACAGGAAGAGGAAGAAACCATTTGGTCTGAAATGCGCATCGACGCCGCAGATCAAATCGTCCGCCGCCTGACTTTCCTGAAGGCGCAATAATGGCTGCCGCGCCCATTGAGAGCCTGCGCCCCGATACGCTGCTCAAACCGTTGTATATCATCCACGGCGAAGAGGATTTGTTGCGCATCGAGGCTTTGGATACGCTGCGCACAGCCGCAAAAAAACAAGGTTATCTCAACCGCGAAGTTTATACCGCCGAAAACAATTTTGACTGGAACGAGCTGTTGCAAAGTGCCGGCAGCGCAGGTTTGTTTGCCGATTTGAAACTACTGGAAATCCATATTCCCAACGGCAAGCCCGGCAAAAACGGAGGCGATGCCCTGCAAACCTTCGCCGAACGCCTGCCCGAAGATACGGTTACGCTCATCCTCCTACCCAAGCTTGAAAAAGCGCAAATCCAGTCCAAATGGTTTTCCGCATTGGCAGGTAAAGGCATCGTCTTAGAAGCCAAAGCCGTTGCGCCATATGCTTTGCCGCAATGGATACAGGGTCGTCTGAAACAGCAGGGTTTGGATATCGAACCTGAAGCACTTGCCCTTTTTGCCGAGCGCGTCGAAGGCAATCTTTTGGCCGCCCGTCAGGAAATCGAAAAACTCGCCCTGCTCCATCCCCAAGGCCATTTGATCAATATTGCCGATGCAGAGGCCGCGATTGCCACCGTCGCCCGCTTCGACGTATTCCAACTGGCAGGCGCATGGATGAAAGGCGATGCCCTGCGCGTTTCCCGTTTGCTAGACGGCTTGGAAGAAGAAAGCGAAGAGCCGGTTTTGCTGTTGTGGGCGGTTGCAGAAGACATCCGCACCCTAATCCGCCTCACGGCCGCACTCAAGCAGGGACAAAACATCCAAAGCCTGCGCAACAGCCTGCGTTTATGGGGCGACAAGCAGACCCTTGCACCGATGGCGGCCAAACGCATTTCCATCAACCGCCTGCTTGACGCGCTCAAAACCTGCGCCCAAATCGACCGCATCATCAAAGGCGCGGAAGAAGGCGATGCATGGACTGAGTTCAAACAACTCGTTACCTCGCTGGCCGCTTGAAACCGTTGCCACGCGTCAAGAAACTTGCACGCAATACGCCCCAAAAACAGAAAATACTGTAAAATAGCGTAAACTCAAATTCAGGCCGTCTGAACCTCGTATTTCAGACGGCCTCTTCCAGCAAAAAACAAGGAAACACCAACCATATGGATAATAAAACCAAACTTCGCATCGGCGGTCTGGCCCTGCTGACCACTGCCGTATTAAGCCTCATCATCGTTCTGATCGTCGATTCATGGCCGCTGGCCATCCTGTTGGCCGTCATCATCGTGGCCGCTGCCGCAGGAGGTTTCGTTTGGACTTCACGCCGTCAGCAACGCCAATTCCTCGAGCGCCTGAAAAAATTCGACATCGATCCGGAAAAAGGCCGTATCAACGAAGCCAACCTGCGCCGTATGTACCACAGCGGCGGCCAACATCAAAAAGACGCGATTACCTTGGTTTGCCTGTCACAAAAATGTTCCGTTGACGAAGCGCACGCCATCTTCAAAAAACGTCCAACCCGTCAGGAAATGAACCAAATGGCTGCCCAACAGGCACGCGGTCAAAAACGTCCACATCGCTAATCCCGACAGTAACAGGCCGTCTGAACATCCTATCCCGTTTCAGACGGCCTGTTTTTATTTCCATCAAACCCATTTCCGTTTCCATCGCATTATGACCCGTCTTCCCACCGCCCCACTCAAACGCCGCCTCGCCGCACTGCTTTACGAGCTTCTACTGACCGGCGCCGTTACCAGCATTGCCGCTCTTGCAGCCGGTATTGTCGCCATCTTTCTCAATCCCGTTTCCACGCGCCTGTCCATGCTGACAACCTGTCTGATTCTGTTCTACGCATGGTGGCTCTACTTCCGCGCCAACTGGCACAAAAAAGGCCAAACCCTCGCCATGCAGACGTGGAAAATCGGTTTAGCCGATAAAAACGATACCCAGCCGCCCCTGCCGCAGCTTCGCCTACGCTTTATTTGGGCCAGTATTTTTATTGTTTTCATTCCCCTGTTTGCCTACGCCGGATTGCGTCATCTACTCAATATCCCGCCCAAAGGCGCATTCGGCGCCGCGCTCATTTGGCTCATCCTGCCATGGGGCTTCACCCTGTTCCATCCCGACCGCCAGTTCCTCTATGACTTCTTGGCCGGAACAAGGCTGGTGGATTTAAATCAGAAGAAAACAAACGAATAAAATCCAAAAGCGGCTCAAGCTCTAAATAAAATAAAGGCCGTCTGAAACTCAAGATAAGTTTCAGACGGCCTTTAATTATGAAATCAAGCAATGATTATTCTTGCCAACGTTTGAACACCAGCGAAGTATTGACGCCGCCAAAAGCAAAGTTATTGCTGACCACATAATCGGTTTGAATCTCACGTCCGCCCGTTTGAATGTAATCCACCTTGCCGCAACGCGGATCGATGTTCTCCAAATTGACAGTAGGTGCAAACCAGCCGTTATTCATCATTTCGATGGTAAACCAGGCTTCCAATGCCCCGCACGCGCCGAGTGTATGGCCGAGATAGCTTTTTTGCGAACTCATTGGCACAAAACCAAACACTGCCTCAGTCGCCAATGTTTCGGCAATATCGCCTTTTTCGGTCGCCGTACCGTGACCGCTGACATAGCCGACTTTATCAGGCGTAATACCGGCGTCTTTCAACGCAAGCTCCATACATTTTTGCATGGTCTCTTTTTGCGGTTGGGTAACGTGGCTGCCGTCGCTGTTGGCACCATAGCCGACAAGTTCGGCATAGATTTTCGCACCGCGCGCACGAGCGTGTTCCAATTCTTCCAATACGAATATGCCTGCGCCTTCGCCGATGACCAATCCGTCTCGAGCGTTGTCGTAAGGGCGCGGCGTCAGCTCAGGTTTGCCGTTGCGGCGGCTGGCGGCATAGAGTGAATCAAAAACATAAACTTCGGACGGACAAAATTCTTCGCCGCCGCCAGCCAGCATCATATCAATCAGGCCGTATTTAATCGCTTCGTAGGCATAACCAATGCCTTGGCTGCCCGAAGAACATGCGCTAGAAGTCGGGATAATGCGGCCTTTCAAGCCGAAGAAAATACCGATATTGGCGGCAGCCGTATGTGGCATCATGCGCACATAAGTATTGGCGTTGAAATTGCGCGATGTGCCGGTGAGCAAAAGTTCGCCCATATCGCCGATGTCTTTGGTACTGCCGACAGACGAACCGCACGCTACGCCCATACGGCCGTCTGTAATGCTTTCATCACCCAGCAAGCCCGCATCCGTCAAGGCTTGTTCCGCCGCATCGACACACAAATGCGACACGCGCCCCATGCTTCTGAGCTGCTTGCGCGTCCAATGTTCGGGAGGAGAATAGCCTTCAATCGGCGCACCCAGTTGCGCTTCCAATTCAGGAAAGCGTTCGCTCCAGTCCATGTGTTTGACTGCGTTTTTTTCGGCTTTAAAGGCCGTCTGAATACTTTGCCAATCACGGCCGAAAGCGGTAATACCGCCGATACCTGTTACTACGACTCTTCTGGTATTCAACACAAACCTCCGTTCACAGCAATCACTTGGCGCGTAATGTACGCCGCTTTTTCATCCATCAAAAAGCGCACCGCATGCGCTACTTCTTCCGGCAATCCCATACGCGCGGCAGGGACGGCCTTTAAGATTTCTTCGACAGGCACGTTCTCATCGATAATATCGGTATCGATAAGGCCAGGTGCCACGCAGTTGACGGTAATTTTGCGTTTAGCCAACTCAACCGCCAAGGCCTTTGCTGCGCCGATCAAGCCCGCTTTGGACGCGCTGTAATTGACCTGACCGCGGTTGCCCGTCAAACCGGACACCGACGCCATGCACACAATCCGTCCGGCTTTGCGGCGGCGGATCATCGGCATGGTCAAAGGGTGCAACACATTATAAAAACCGTCCAAATTGGTACGCAGCACCAAGTCCCAATCGTCATCAGTAAACGCAGGAAACGCATTGTCGCGCGTCAGGCCGGCATTCAACACCACGCCGTAATATGTGCCGTTTGCCTCAATGTCGGCAGTCAAAATTTCACGGCAGGCTTCTCGGTCGGACACGTCAAACTGCAACACGCGCGCATTTCTACCCAATATACGGATTTCTTCCGCGACGGCTTCCGCTTCATCGCGGCGGCTGCGGCAGTGGACGACAATATCAAAGCCATCCTGCGCCAAACCAAGCGCGACGGCTTTGCCGATACCGCGATTAGACCCTGTAATTAAAATAGTTTCACTCATACGTTTTCTCACTATATCGACAGGCCGTCTGAATCTTTGTCTTTTCAGACGGCCTTGTAAACGGTTTAAATGATTTGACCGTCTTTCGGACTGTACACATTTAAAGAAGCTTTTGCCAGCAAACCGTCCGGCGGCAACAGATGCTTCACTTCTTCCGGCGCATCCGTCCAGCGCAACTCGCAATCAAATACGCCCATACCGCCCAAATCCTGAATGGACACATACGCCCTGACTTCCAGCTCAGTACCGACAGGCACGGAATCAGCAAACAAATCCAGCTTGCGCGTTCCCAATAAAAAACCCAAGCGTACAGGCTCTCCGGCCTTTAAAGCCTCAATGCCTGCAAACGCGCCTATGCCCTGCGCCATCAATTCCATATAAGCCATAGACGGCAACACGCCGTCCTGCAGCAAAATATGCTTGTCGCCAACCGGCGCACGGCAAACTGTGTAGTCATCGCCAAATTCTTTCACACAATCGATTAGCACCATATGTCCGCTGTGCGGAAGCAGCGAAGCCACATCATAAATCGGAGCACTCGGTATTGAAGGCATAAAATGTCATCCGGGAATAAATTACGTTACAATATGCATTATAACAGAGCCTAGCTTTTACTAACCCATTTCATTACAATGTATGAAAATGTAAAACATTGAAAGACATCATGCCTCAAAACGTTTGCCGTTTCAGCTTCAATATCGCCGCATGGCAGGCCTCCTCCAGCAAAATCAGTACGCCGGAGCAATGGCGGGACTGGGCGCAGGGAAAACTCGATACCGCATCACTGCCGGAGTGCAAACCCGCGCTCTCCTTTTTGCCGCCTATGCAACGCCGCCGCTTGGGAAAAGCGGCGCGCTTGGTTTGTGATGCCGCATGGAATCTGGCCGACCAATATCCTGAAAGTGTACCGGTATACGTTTCGCACGACGGCGAAAGCAACCGCAGCTTTGAATTGTGGCAAGAGCTTTTGAACACGCATACCGTATCACCGACCTCATTCGGCCTGTCCGTTCACAACGCGACGATTGGACAATGGTCGATGTTGCGTAAAGACATGAGCGAGCATACCGCGTTAGCCGTTGCCGCTGATTCCTTTGAAACCGCGCTGACCGAGGCATTCGCGCTTTTACAAGACGGTGCGCCATCTGTTTTAGTGATTGTCGCCGATGATCCTCTGTCTGAAGACTATCCCGTCTTGGCTACACGTGCGCCGTTTGCCTATGCATTGGCACTGGTCATCACCAAAGGCGAAGACTATACCTTAAGCTTGGAAACCACATCCGAGAGGCCGTCTGAAAACCCTAACGATACAACAGTCGAGCCCTATTGGAGCAGCTTGGAGTGGGTACGCTTCCTGCTTTCAGACGGCCGACAACACACGCAACACTATGCCGGTAGAAACTGGCACTGGCAGAAAAACGCATGAAGACTTTAGACTATTTCCGTCGCTTTTTTGCCACACTCTTCGGCTTCATCCTCTTCGGTGTTGCAGGCGTATTGTTCAAAATCGCACTTTTGCCCTACACGCTCAAGTCCACCAAAGGCGACATCCCGCGCCAGCTTGCCGCCCGCCGCATGATAGGCCGCGTGTGGCGGTTTTTCGTCGGCTATCTGCAATGGTCGGGCGTATTGAGCGTCCGTTTCAACGGATTGGAAAAACTCGGCAGGCCCGGCCAGCTCATTCTTGCCAACCATCCCTCGCTTTTGGATATCGTCTTGCTGATCAGCCACTATTCCGAGCCGAACGTACTGGTCAAAAAAGACCTGTTGAACAACCCCAGCATGAAGAGTCAGATTATCGCTTCCGGCTACATCCCCAACGACGAAAGCATGGAAATGTTGGAAGAAATCGACGCCGTGTTCAAAAGCGGGCAAAGTATGCTGATTTTCCCCGAAGGCACGCGCACAGGCTGGGACGGACAGGTTAAAATGCACCGTGGCGCGGTATCGCTCGGTTTGCGCAGCGCATCGGTCATTACCCCCGTGTGCATCAAAATGACGCCGCCCAATTTCAAAAAAGGCCAGCCTTGGTACAAAATACCGCCGCACAAAATCCATTATGAAATCACCGTCGGCGACGACATCCTGCCCGAAGAATGGCTGTCGGAAAAACCCCTACCCATCGCCGCAAGGCGTTTAAACGAATACCTTCAAGACTATTTCACAAGGAAAACCACATGAATAACTTAGAAAACCAAATTAAAGAATTGATCATCGACAGCTTGGGGCTGGAAGACATCACCCCTGCCGACATCGGCAGCGAAGACCCGCTCTTCGGCGACGAAGGCTTGGGTCTGGACTCCGTCGACGCACTGGAACTCGGTTTGGCAGTGCAAAAAACCTTCGGTTTCCAACTCGACGGCGAAAACGACAACCTGCGCGACAACTTCGCCAACGTCAAAACACTGGCAGAATTCGTCAAAAGCCGTCAGGCATAAAGGAGAAGCGATATGACCGAACAAGAAGTACGCACCCTTCTGACCGATGCACTGGTCAACCTGTTTGAAATCGAACCCGAGCGCATCAAACCCGAAACCAACCTCTACGAAGATTTGGAAATCGACAGCATCGACGCCATCGACCTCATCGACCACATCAAACGCGAAACCGGCCGCAAACTGCAAGCCGAAGACTTCCGCAACGTGCGCACCGTAGAAGACGTGGTTCAGGCGGTTTTAAAAGTACAAGCACAAGATTCCTGATTCTGATTTAAACCGGCATATTTTCAGACGGCCTTGTCAATCGGCAAGGTCGTCTGAACATCAATAACAACCATGAAAATATTAGGAAAACTCCTGCTTACCCTCGCCAGCATCGCCTATCCGCTCCTATGGTATTACGGCAGGGAAAACGGCGCATTTTTCTGGCTTGCAGCGACCATGTGTGTGTTATGGCTGATACGCGCCGCCATGCCGCAAACCACAGCCCAGCGCATAACGGCGATTATCCTTGCCGCCTTTTTCGCCGCGGTACTGGTTTTCAGACGGCCCGACTCGATGTATTGGTATCCCGTCGCCGTCAACGCGCTGATGCTTGCCGTTTTTGGCGGTAGCCTGTTTGCCAAACAAACCGTCATCGAACGCCTCGCCCGACTGCAACACCCCGACCTGCCGCCCGAAGGCGTGCGCCACACCCGCCGCGTTACGCAAATCTGGTGCGGCTTCTTCATCCTCAACGGCGCAACCGCCGCCATTTTGGCAGGCTTGCAATATTACGATTGGTGGGCGGCTTATACCGGCATCGTGTCGTATGTGTTAATGGGGCTTTTATTTGCTGGAGAGTGGGTGTATCGGAAAGCCGTATTGAAGGTGTAGGTCGTCTGAAAACGCATCAATCATTACTCATTTCATATCAAAGGAAAATACAGCTTCAACAACGAGGGCATTCTCGAATCACAGCACGCGGAAGGTTTGGTATAACTTGGTATTGGAGAGAGTTTTCAGATTAGATTATCAACCTCGCAGGCTGTGGTTACCCTTTTTACCACCATTCCTGTACTGACCGGAATGACGGTAGTTAGATTTTGACAGACAACTGCAACATACCTTTGCTTCTTTACTTTTGGAATATTGTTTTTCCAACCCAACCTAAACTTACCTAAGATATTAATAAAAAGGAAACAATCAATGAAAATGATTTCTTACTGGAAAGGGATTGACGGTCAACCAGAACCCTTGGAGATTTATGAAGACAAAGAGGGGCTAGTCTTTATTATTGGTACATATAATCACAAAAACCAAAATAAAGCCGAAAAAGCATTGGGCATTCATTGGGGAGATTACCCTCAATCAAGAGGTATTTTGGCTCCTTGCGTCATACCTGCTGAAACACGTTCCGCAATCCTTGCAGGTTTACTGCATCAAGCTATTAATAAACAAGATATGGAAGCCATTAATCGCATTTCCGATGCAATTAATTTCTTTATTAATTAATAAATTATAATTATGCACCTAACCCAAATCCTATCCCCCGACCTGCCCCAACAAGACCTTATCGCCACTCATCCGAATTGGACGCGCGCTGATTTCAACCGTGCGGTTTTCCGGCTGTCAGGTCGTCTGAAAATGGCAAACGTGCAAACTGCCGCGTTGTGGTTTGACGATGCCGCGCTGTTTGCCTGCGCCGTGTTGGCAGTGTGGCATTCTGGCGGAAAGGTTTTATTGCTGCCCAATTTGGCGCAAGACAATGTGGCGTGGGGGAAAACGGCAGAAGCGTTTTTAACGGATTCAACAGATAAAAAGCTGTCTTCAGACGGCCTGAACATCTGGCACTTGCCTGATGTATTAGCTAAAACAGATTTGGAAGGGCTGAACACCCATCCTGAAAACTATCTGATTCCCGACCATGCCGAAGCATGGCTGAAAACATCGGGCTCCAGCGGCGAAGCGCAGATTATTGTGAAAACCGCCGCGCAAATGCAGGCAGAAGCCCTGACTTTGGCAAATACGTTGCCATTTGGACAACACGGTGAAACCGTGGTCGGCAGCGTGATTCCGCAACACCTTTACGGCTTCACTTTCCGCTTCGCACTCGCACTGACAATGGGTTGGACTATGGAACGACAGCAGGCGGTTTATCCGGAAAACCTGCTTTCCAGCACAGCCGCACATAATAAAGTGGTGTGGATTGCCAGCCCAGCCGTACTCAACCGCTTGGGCGAAAACCGCAACTGGCAGAGTATCGGCCATAAAATTGCAGGCATTGTCTCAGCCGGAGGCGCGCTTCCTTCAGCCACAGCGAATTTGCTGCAACAGGCTGCCGTCCGCCCGTTTGAAGTTTATGGCAGTACCGAAACCGGCGTGATTGCCTCACGTTGCGAACGCCAAGAATGGCAGCCTTTCAAAGGCGTGGAAATCGGGCAAAACGAAGAAGGCGCACTGTGGGCTTCTTCGCCTTGGTCGCCCGAACGCCGTCAAACAGCCGATTTGATTGAGCCACAAGATGACGGTTTTCTGTTACTTGGTCGCCAAGACCGCATTATTAAATTTGAGGACAAACGCGTGTCGCTGACCCAAATCGAACACGAACTTTTACAACACCCTTGGGTTGCCGACGCCCACTGCGGCCGCCATCCGCAGCATCAACGCATTGCCATATGGGCAGCATTAAATGCAAACGGTATTGCCGCCTTGCGCGAGAAAGGCCGTGCTGCGGTTGCCAATACGCTTAAACGCCATCTGGCCGCCACGCAGGACACCATCGCCCTGCCGCGCTACTGGCGTTTTACCGACAGCCTGCCGCGCAACGCCCAAGCCAAAATCGCCGCGGCAGATTTTCAGACGGCCTTTACCGTTGCCCAAACTTCGCCCGTTTGGTCGAAAACATCATCTGACGATGAAACCAATACCGAAACTTTTATCGGGCGCGTGCCTTTGGATTTGGTTTATTTCGGCGGCCATTTTTCCACCTTCCCGCTGGTTCCAGGCGTGGTCGAGCTGCAATGGGTGCGCAACCTGATCGCGTCCAAGCCATGGAGTAAACAGCGCGTTATCCGCATTGAAAATCTAAAATATCAGCAGTTTATCCGTCCTCACGATGAAGTGTCGGTAGAGCTGAAATATGATGAAGGTAAAAACAAACTGAGCTTTAAAATCAACAACGGAGAGCATCCGTGTGCATCAGGACGGATTGTGTTTGAGGCCGTCTGAATATACTTATTAACTTTTTAGTGGAAAACCAACAATATGCAACTCTTCCCTGCCCTAGAACAACGCTATTCCCACGAACACCAGTCCGCAGGCGAGGCTCAACGTCTAGCTCAAGAAATCGCTTTTGCACCGATTGTGTTCCAAGTTTCCCGCCTGATGGTGAAATTTGGCATTCTGGACCTGCTGAACGACCATCCAGACGGCCTCACTCAAGCCGAAATCGCCGAAAAAGCGAAAATCAGCAACTACGCGGCACAAGTCCTGCTGGAAGCCTCGCTGTCTATCGGCACTGTCTTGACTCGCGACAACCGCTATTTCATCAGCAAGGCCGGTTGGTTTGTCCTCAAAGACAAAATGGCCCGCGTCAATATGGATTTCACGCAGGAAATCTGCTACCAAGGCATGTTTGATCTGGAAAAAACCCTGCAAACCGGCAAGCCCGAAGGCCTGAAAGTATTCGGCGACTGGCCGACCATTTACGAAGGCTTGTCTTCATTGCCAAGCATCGCGCAGGAAAAATGGTTTGCATTCGACCATTATTATTCCGACAATTCCTTCGCCGAAGCACTGAATACCGTGTTCGCCAAACCGGTTAAAAAACTGCTCGATGTCGGAGGCAATACCGGCCGCTGGGCGGAGCAATGCGTCGGCTACAACGCCGAAGTCGAAGTTACCATCATGGATTTGCCGCAACAAATCGGCTTGATGCGCGAAGCGACCAAAGGCAAAAACGGCGCGGACCGTATCCACGCCCATCCGGCCAACCTGCTTGATCCTGAAATTCCGTTCCCAACCGGTTTTGACGCGATTTGGATGAGCCAATTCCTAGACTGTTTTACCGAAGAACAAGCCACCAGCATTCTTCAACGCGCCGCTGCATCCATGAGCGAAAACACCAGCCTCTACATCATGGAGCCTTTCTGGGACAGACAACGCTATGAAACCGCCGCCTACTGCCTGACCATGACCAGCCTGTATTTCACTGCCATGGCCAACGGCAACAGCAAAATCTTCCACTCCGAAGACCTGATCCGTTGCGTTGAAAAAGCCGGATTGAAAGTAGTGGAAATTTCAGACGGCATCGGCCGCGGCCACAGCATCTTGCGCTGCGTTAAGGCCGTCTGAACATCATCTTTTAAACCCTAAAAAGAAACCGACCCCAACAGCCATTTCAGCTATCGGGGTCGGTTTGTTTTTAGGTATCAGCATTAAAACATCAGCCGCGCAACATCCATACTGCGCACACTAAAGCAATCGCCACCAACAAAGCGGCAAACAGTTGTCCCATTCCGGCCAATTTAGGCTGCTTGGCATCGATGGTTTTAAAGCCGTTAATCATCGGCGTAATCAAATCCTGTTTTTTCACAAAGCGATACAGCAAAACAGCCGCGATATGTACGCCCGCCAAAACAGCTAAGACATTAAAGAAATTGACATGGATTTTTCGCGCCAGCGTACCGGCGTGTTCGCTGACCAAATGATTCAAAAAGCCGGAATTGGTAAACGTATTTTCATCGGCGGCAAATAAACCTGTGGCCGTCTGAAAAACCAAGGCGGCCAATAAAGCGATGACCATCTGCGCGCCCAAAGGATTGTGGCCGACCAATTCGTCTTCAGACATTTGGCCTTGCGTGTAGCGGCGGATTTCGGAAAACGGGCGCACAAATTGGCTGAATCTTGCCGTATTACTGCCCCAAATCCCCCAGCACAAGCGGAAAACCACCAAAGCCAGCATCAACAAGCCGCCGCGCAAGTGCCATACCAGCATATCGCCGCCTTGGGTTGCGCTGTACCACATGAATCCCATCATTAACACCAAGAGCCAATGGAACAGGCGCGTAGGTGCGTCCCAAACTTTTATTTTTTGCTTCATTACCTTTTACTTTCTGATTTAAAATTAAATTTCTTATCTTGGAAGGTTACGCCATGCAACCCATCTATACGCTTCCCGAATCGCTTCAAGCTTTTCAGACGGCCTTAGCATTTCCCGACGTATTCCGCCCCCGCACCCAAGAATCGCACAAAGGCACATACGGCACGCTTGCCATTATCGGCGGTGCAACGGGAATGAGCGGCGCGGTGGTTTTGGCAGCCACAGCCGCGATGTATCAAGGGTGCGGCAAGGTTTGGGCGGGCTTCAACCAAGCCACGCTACCTTTTGCCATTATTCCCGAACGTCCTGAAATTATGCTCGCCACTGCGACCCAACTGATGGAGCGCAACGATGTCGGCGCACGGGTAATCGGCTGCGGCTTTGGCTTGGACGGATTATCAGAGCAGCTGCTACCCCAAATCCTGTCTACACACCATAACCAGCCTTTATTGCTCGATGCAGATGCTTTGACACTGCTTGCCCGTTCTTCCGAATTAGCCGAACGCCTCAAATCGTACAAACATATCGTCCTGACACCTCATCCGGCCGAAGCCGCCCGCCTACTCGGCACCGATACCCAATCAGTTCAAGCCGACAGACAGAAAGCCGTAACCGAAATCAGCCGTAAATATGGCGCGACCGTCGTGTTGAAAGGCCATCATACATTGGTGGCCACGGCAGACGGCATAGTCTATACCAACACCAGCGGCAATGCCGGTTTGGCCACTGCAGGCAGCGGCGATGTTTTGAGCGGCATTATCGGCAGCCTGCTGGCACAAGGCATTCCGACATTCCAAGCCGCCTGCGCCGGCGTATGGCTGCATGGTGCGGCGGCCGATGTCATCAAACACAGTGTCCAAATCGAAACCGGTATGCTTGCCGGAGAAATCGCACCTGCCGCCCGATGGCTGCGCAATATTTTATCAAAAGAATAATGCCGTCTATATAGCAAATACAAATCACAGGCCGTCTGAAAATCAATTCTTATCTTCAGACGGCCTTATTTATTTTAATCCATTTTGCAAATTAAGGTTAAGGCGTGTATCCTTGGTTTCCCTTAAAAACAACTTCACAACATATCATCATGAATACCCTCAACAAAATCAGTGATTTTATCGGAAAGACCTTTTCCCTTTGGGCCGCGCTCTTTGCCGGCATCGCTTTTTTCGCACCCGACACCTTCAAATGGGTCGGCCCTTACATTCCTTGGCTACTGGGCGTCATCATGTTCGGCATGGGCTTGACCCTCAAACCCTCCGACTTTGACATTTTGTTCAAACACCCCAAAGCCGTCATTATCGGCGTGATTGCCCAATTCGCCATCATGCCTGCGACTGCCTATCTGCTGGCGAAACTGTTAAACCTGCCTACCGAAATCGCGGTCGGTGTGATTTTGGTCGGCTGCTGCCCGGGCGGTACGGCCTCCAATGTGATAACCTATTTAGCGCGCGGCAATGTGGCTTTGTCGGTTGCCGTTACATCGGTTTCTACCCTGATTTCCCCATTGCTGACTCCTGCCATCTTCCTGATGCTTGCCGGTGAAATGCTGGAAATCCAAGCGGGCGGCATGTTGATGTCCATCGTCAAAATGGTTTTGCTCCCCATCGTTTTGGGCTTGATTGTCCATAAGGTTTTGGGCAACAAAACTGAAAAACTGACCGATGCGCTGCCGCTGGTTTCCGTTGCCGCCATCGTGCTGATTATCGGCGCGGTAGTCGGCGCCAGCAAAGGCAAGATTATTGAAAGCGGCCTGCTGATTTTTTCAGTTGTCGTACTCCACAACGGTATCGGCTATCTGCTCGGCTTCTTTGCCGCCAAATGGACCGGCCTGCCTTATGATGCACAAAAAACGCTGGCCATCGAAGTCGGTATGCAAAACTCAGGCTTAGGCGCCGCCCTTGCCGCCGCACACTTTGCCGCCGCGCCGGTTGTTGCCGTTCCCAGCGCATTGTTCAGCGTGTGGCACAATATCTCCGGCTCGCTTCTGGCAACTTATTGGGCAGCCAAAGCCGACAAAAATCAACACTCCTAACTACGTATAATTATAAGGCCGTCTGAACAGATTCCGTTCAGACGGCCTTTATTTTAAAATCAAGCAGGATTATTGTTTGGCTGCTTCGATTTGGATATTGATGTTTACTTTTTTGCTCATACCGGCACTCACCAGATAATCCAAGCCCCATTTGGTACGGTCGATGGTGGTGCTGAAGTCGCCGCCGCACACTTCTGCTTTTAACATCGGGCTTTGGTAGCAGTTGAATTTGTCGGCTTTGAGTTTCACCGGCGCAGTTTTGCCGTTCATGGTCAGATTGCCGTCAACGGAAAGCAGTTTTTTGCCGTTGAAATTGAACTTGGTAGATACAAAACGGATTTCAGGGTATTTGTCTGCATTGAAAATATCGGCAGATTTCAAATGTTGGGTAAAGTGGTCAGAACCGGTTTGCAGTTTGGACAAAGGCAATACGATATCGATAGAGCCTTGGCGTTTGGCACGGTCAAATTCCAAATTGCCGGTCAAACCATAAATACCGCCGACGTTGGTGCTGGTGTTGAAATGGTCGATGGCAAAGCGGGCATTGGCATGGAATTCGTCCACTTTATAAACAGCGGCAGACACAGCAGAAGCCAACATGGCCGAACACAATGCAAACATGATTTTTTTCATCGTCTTATCCTTAAAAGTGTGAGAAGTTCCCTATCATATCACTTTTTGATGCCAATATCTTTTGCAACTGGGAAAGACAGCGTTTCATCTTAAGAAAACATCAGGCCGTCTGAACGAAAGGACAGCAAATTCAGGTGAAGCAAACACAGTTTAGTTTTATTACAAAATAGCGTGCTTCATTGCTCGTAATTGGTATAAAATACCGAGTTATTTCTACAACGGGCCGCCAAACTATCAGCCTATTTCAGACGGCCTCAGCATAAAACAAAGGAACAAAAATGCCTGAATACCGCTCCAAAACCTCTACCCACGGCCGCAATATGGCAGGCGCGCGCGCATTGTGGCGTGCGACCGGCGTAATGGAAACCGACTTCGGCAAACCGATTATCGCCATTGCCAACTCTTTCACCCAATTCGTCCCAGGCCATGTGCACCTGCATAATATGGGTCAACTGGTTGCCCGTGAAATCGAAAAAGCCGGCGGCATTGCCAAAGAATTCAACACCATCGCCATTGACGACGGTATCGCCATGGGCCACAGCGGTATGCTCTACTCCCTGCCCAGCCGCGACCTGATTGCCGACTCTATCGAATACATGGTCAACGCCCACTGTGCCGACGCGCTGGTGTGTATTTCCAACTGCGACAAAATCACCCCGGGCATGCTGATTGCCGCCATGCGCCTGAACATTCCGACCATCTTCGTTTCCGGCGGCCCGATGGAAGCCGGTAAGGTTATCGGCGTGGCCAATATTCAGCCTGAACGCCGTTTGGACTTGATTGACGCCATGATCGAATCGGCTGACGACAATATCACCGACAAACAAGTCGAAGAAGTCGAGCAAAACGCCTGCCCGACTTGCGGCTCCTGCTCCGGCATGTTTACCGCCAACTCCATGAACTGCCTGACCGAAGCGCTCGGCCTTTCCCTGCCGGGCAACGGTTCATACTTGGCGACCCACGCAGGCCGCAAAGAATTGTTCCTCGAAGCCGGCCGCATGATTGTCGAAATCACCAAACGCTATTACGAGCAAGACGACGAAACCGTGTTGCCGCGCAGCATCGCCACCAAAAAAGCGTTTGAAAACGCCATGACCATGGATATCGCCATGGGCGGTTCCACCAACACCATCCTCCATTTGCTCGCCGTCGCCAACGAAGCGGGTGTGGATTTCAAAATGGCCGACATCGACCGCCTGAGCCGCGTCGTACCCTGCATCTGCAAAACCGCGCCCAACAACCACGACTACTACATGGAAGACGTGCACCGCGCCGGCGGCATCTTCGCTATCCTGAAAGAATTGGACAAAGCGGGCAAACTGCACACCGACGTGTACACCATCCACGCGCCGACGCTGAAAGACGCGATTGAAAAATGGGACGTAACCAATCCCGAAAACACCCATGCCATCGAACGCTTCAAAGCCGCACCGGGCGGCGTGCGTACTACCCAAGCGTTCTCGCAAAACCGCATGTGGAAAACCCTCGACCTCGACCGCGAAAAAGGCTGTATCCGCGATGTAGAACATGCCTACTCGCAAGACGGCGGCTTGGCAGTATTGTTCGGCAATATCGCAGAACGCGGTTGCGTGGTAAAAACCGCAGGCGTGGACGAGAGCATCCTCAAATTTACCGGCCGCGCCCGCGTGTTTGAAAGCCAAGAAGCCGCCGTCGAAGGCATTTTGGGTAACCAAATCGTCGCCGGCGACATCGTCATCATCCGCTACGAAGGCCCGAAAGGCGGCCCGGGCATGCAGGAAATGCTGTATCCGACAAGCTACCTGAAATCCAAAGGCCTCGGCAAAGCCTGCGCCCTGCTGACCGACGGCCGCTTCTCCGGCGGTACTTCCGGCCTGTCCATCGGCCACGCCTCTCCTGAAGCGGCAGAAGGTGGCGCAATCGGTTTGGTACACGAAGGCGACACCATCGAAATCGACATTCCAAACCGCAGCATCCACCTTGTCATTTCCGATGAAGAGCTTGCCGCACGCCGTGCCGAAATGGAAGCGCGCGGCAGCAAAGCGTGGAAACCGGAAAACCGCGACCGCTACGTCTCCGCAGCCCTGCGTGCCTACGGCGCGATGGCGACTTCCGCCGACAAAGGCGCAGTACGCGACGTATCGCAAATCGAACGTTAATTAACCTGACTTAAGGCCGTCTGAACGCTTTCAAGTGTTTCAGACGGCCTTCATTCAAACGGACAAATATGGACAAATTCATTTTAGCGATGATCGGCATGGCCATTGCCCTGTTGATTATTATTGGCGGCGGATTTATCGCTGTTGAATATTTCAAATCCCATCCTGAAGCATTCCAAGTCAAGCCGCTATCAAAATAATCATTTAACGGCATGAGTTTCAAGAGGAAAGAGCCGTAGCTCAAGGCCGTCAGAACGCAGTACATATAATGAAACACATTCTTTACTGGTTGGGTGGTTTTGCCGTCGCACTCGGCATATTCCAATACTACGAAACCCATCGCTATTCCGAAGACCAGCTCATCTACGCCCAACCGCCGCAAAATCGTACTGCCGTTGCCGATTTTGATGCCTTGGCGTATTTAAACTTCCTCCGCTCCTCTGCCAATCTGCCCGCACTGGCGCACTCAGACACACTCGAACGTGCCGCGCGCAATCATGCCCGCTATCTACTGCAAAACCCTGATGACGGACATGACGAACACAATACGCGCAATCCCTTTTATACTGGCCCACGCCCATCAGACCGCACGCGCAAAGCCGGTTATGCCTATAAAGGCGTGCATGAAAACGTCAGTACCGGCCAGCATCCGCCAAACGAAAAAATCAACGACCATCTACCTGCCCAACATCAGCTGGACAATCTGATGACAGCGATTTACCACCGCCTCTCCTTGCTCGATCAAAATATCGACGAAGCCGGAGCGGCATTTGAATCGCAAGGTAAACAAATCGCGTTGAGCATCAATCAAAGCGACAGCAGATTCAACAGCCTCTGCCAAAAAAACCGCCCCCTATCCGACCTCAGCCGCTCGTTTTATCAAGATGCCTGTCATGGCCACGCCATTGTTTATGCAGATGAAATCTCCAACCGCAAACTCCGGCCTTACATCACCTATCCGCAAGGCAACTTTGCCTCGCCGGTTTTCCATGGCGAACGTCCCGACCCTATGCCGCATTATGAAATGACCGGCAATCCGGTCAGCATCGCGTTCTCAGAACAATCGCCTCCGGTCAAAATGCGTTCATTCAAACTGTATCGGGACACAAAAGAAATCAGAGACGTCAAAATCTTAGATAAAGATAATGACCCAAACCGCCTCCTGACCGAACGCCAATTTGCGCTGTTTCCTTTACAACCCTTGGAATACGACACCGACTACCGTGCCGTGTTCGAATACCGTCAAAACGGAAAAGACAAAACGGCCGAATGGACATTCAGCACGCAAAAACCTGATTATCCTTACTTCATCGTCAAAGGCGGGGAAACGCTGGCCATCGAATCCGGACAAAAATATTTTATCCATTGGCAGGATTTTTGGTGCTTGAAGCAATGCGAACGCTACAACTACCGCATGAACCACGACACCCAACTCGACATTATCGAGCGACAGGCCGGCGGTATCATTATCCGTGTCAACGGAAGCAAAGGCAGCAGCATCCGCTTAATGCCCGAAGGCGAAGACAGGCGCGCCATTACACTTTATTTATGGAAATAAAGCCGTTTTCAGACGGCATGAAGCACCAAAAAGCTGATAAAATACCGCCTCATCACCCTACAGCAAGCTATCCAACATGACCAAACATCCGCAAACAGCAGCCAATACCCGCTATGCCTTTGCCAGCATTGCCGCCATGTTGGCCGCGTTTTTACTGTTCGTTGCCGTGATGTTGCTGCCTTTGGGGCTGACGGCGGACACCCAAGTGAGCCTGATACGGTTTTCACTCTACGCAATCGTGCTGTTTGCCGTACTTGGCGGTATTTTTTCTGTACGCGTTGCCTATTTGCGTAAAAAGAACGGAGCATGACATGACCCAAGCCGATAAAATTCCACAAGAAATCCGCCTCCAGCAAGAGCGGCGCGTACTGACTTTGGTCTATGTTGACGGTGCCAAGAGCCTTCCTGCCGAATACCTGCGCGTGTATTCGCCCAGCGCGGAAGTGCGCGGACACGGTCCAGGTCAAGATGTTTTGCAAACAGGTAAAGCCGAAGTCAGCATTACCGATTTAGAACCTGTCGGCCAATACGCATTGAAAATTACTTTTTCAGACGGCCATGACAGCGGCCTTTACGATTGGGACTATCTCTACCAACTGGCGCACAATCAAGACGCGCTTTGGCAAGACTATCTCGACCGCCTCGAAAAAGCCGGCGCGTCCAGAACACCAAGTGCCGAAGATTTAAAACCCAAACACACACATTCCTGCGGCAGCGGCGGTTGCGGCGGAAAGGCCGTCTGAAAAAAGGCGAGGCCGTAACATTGGACGACGGCAGGATCATTGACGGCAAAACGTTCCTCTCCCCGCTCAAAAAAGGACGGGTAGCGGCCATCTTTGGCGATACCAAAGCCTGCCTTCAGGCAGTGCGCGCCGCACAAAACGCAGACGTTTTGGTGCATAAAGCAAGCTTTGCTGCAGGAGATGTGAAGAGACAGCGGAACGAGTGTTCCGTTCAACCGTATCCAATGCCGCCAAGCTGGCCTTGCAAGCCAATGTGAAACAACTTTACCTGACCCACATCAGCGCACGTTATACCGAAGAAGGGCAACGCCTAATGCTGAAGCAACAGGCACAAACTATATTTCCCGCGTCGAAAGTGGTTGGCGATTTCGACGTATTCGATATCTGAATCCGTGTTATTTTAAGAAGGCAGACACTATGAGCGACCACAAAACCCATTTCGGCTTCACTACCGTTGACGAAGACGAAAAAGCAGGCAAAGTTGCCGAAGTCTTCCACTCCGTGGCAAAAAACTACGACATTATGAATGACGTAATGTCCGGCGGTCTGCACCGCGTTTGGAAACATTTCACCATCAATACCGCCCGCCTGAAAAAAGGCGACAAAGTATTGGATATCGCCGGCGGTACAGGCGATTTGTCCCGAGGCTGGGCAAAACGTGTGGGCAAAGAAGGCGAAGTTTGGCTGACAGACATCAACTCCTCCATGCTGACCGTCGGCCGCGACCGCCTGCTCAACGAAGGCATGATTCTGCCCGTATCGTTGGCAGACGCTGAAAAATTGCCGTTCCCCGACAACTATTTCAATCTGGTTTCCGTCGCATTCGGCCTGCGCAACATGACGCACAAAGATGCCGCGCTGAAAGAAATGTACCGCGTATTGAAACCGGGCGGTACCCTGCTGGTGTTGGAATTCTCCAAAGTGTACAAACCTTTGGAAGGCGTGTACGACCTCTACTCTTTCAAACTGTTGCCGATTATGGGCAAACTGATTGCCAAAGATGCCGACAGCTACCAATACCTCGCCGAATCCATCCGTATGCACCCCGACCAAGAAACCTTGAAACAAATGATGCTGGATGCAGGCTTCGACAGCGTGGATTACCACAACATGAGCGCAGGCATCGTCGCCCTGCATAAAGGCGTGAAATTCTAAGGCCGTCTGAAACAAACACAAAGGGCGTGATTGATAGACACGCCCTTTGTTTTTTCAAACTTTATCCAAGCCAGTCTGACACAAACCAAAGGCCGTCTGAACAGCCGTAAAACGAAATCAAGGATTTCGGTTACACCATTCAGACGGCCTTAATACGTTTAAATCAGCTTATTTTCCTGCTTTCACGCTTTGCCATTGACGAACCATAAATTTCAACGCCGCCGGTTGGATAGGCACCATGATAAAGCTGTTTTTCAAATCCTCGTCAGTCGGAAAAATCGTATTGTCGTTTCTAAACTCTTCATCCATCAGCTCCTGAGCCGGTTTGCTGGATGGCGCATAAGTAACAAAATTGCCGTTTTTCGCTGCAACTTCAGGATCTAAGAAATCATTGATATATGCATGGGCATTGGCCACATGTTTGGCATCTTTCGGAATCACAAACGAATCCACCCAAATCCCTACGCCTTCTTTCGGCATCATCACACGGATTTTTTCCTTGCCGCCCGCTTCTTCGGCACGACGTTTGGCAATGTTCAAATCGCCGCCAAAACCAATCGTTACGCAAGTATCGCCGCGCGCCAAATCATCGATAAAACCGGACGAGGTAAAACGCTTGATGTACGGACGGTTTTTCTTCAAAACTTCCGTAGCCGCCTTAATATCCGCCGTCTCGCTGCTATTTGGATTTTTACCCATATAGTTCAATACCATAGGATAAATCTCCGCCGCACTGTCCAAATAGCTGATGCCGCATTGCTTGAGTTTGGACGTGTATTCGGGGTTAAACACCAAATCCCATTGATTGTCCGGCAGTTTGTCCGTACCCAAAGCCTTTTTCACACGCTCGGTATTGATGGCGAAAGTGTTAGTCCCCCAATAAAACGGAACGGCATATTCGTGATTCGGATCAACGCCTTCCATCAGCTTCATCAGTTGTGGATTGAGATTTTTATAGTTGGGAATCAGGGATTTGTCGATTTTCTGATACGCACCTGCCTTAATCTGCCTACCGACAAACGCATTGGAAGGACCCACGATGTCGTAACCCGACTTGCCGGTTAACACCTTGCTCTCCAGCGTTTCATCGCTGTCATATACATCATAAGTTACTGAGATACCGTGTTTTTTCTCAAACGCGGCAACCGTCTCGGGATCAACATATTCCGACCAGTTGTAAATGCTCAATACCTTTTGATTATCGGTTTGCGCCTTGTCGGCAGAGTTTTTGTCCGAGCCGCCGCAGCCGGCCAATGCCAGCGCAGTCAGTACGATGAGGGGCAGATGTTTGGCCATTATCATTCCTTGCGTATCCGGTTGAAAAGAGAAAGGCATTATAAAGCAGGCAAGCCGGGGCGGATAGGCTTCGTTGTTAAAAGATATCGACCTGCTTGAGGCCGTCTGAAAGACAGCTTGCCGCCAACTTAAAACCTTTCTGCCGATAGCTTGAAATATGGTTTTGCGGTAAGATAACGCCCATTCGTTTTTAATCTCAACGCGCCGTCCGGGCCGTCTGAAATCTTTGTACAAAATTTTATCGAGACATTATGAAAACCACCGAACTACGCCAAAAATTCCTGAAATTTTTCGAATCTAAAGGCCACACCATCGTCCGCTCTTCCTCGCTCGTGCCACACGACGACCCGACCCTGCTGTTTACCAACGCAGGCATGAACCAATTTAAAGACGTATTCCTCGGCTTTGACAAACGCCCCTACAACCGCGCCACTACCGCGCAAAAATGCGTACGCGCAGGCGGCAAACACAACGACTTGGAAAACGTCGGCTACACCGCCCGTCACCACACCTTCTTTGAAATGATGGGCAACTTCTCCTTCGGCGACTACTTCAAACGCGATGCCATCCACTTCGCTTGGGAATTCCTGACTTCTCCCGAATGGTTGAATATCCCTAAAGAAAAACTCTTGGCGACCGTTTACGCAGAAGACGACGAAGCCTACAACATTTGGTTGAACGAAATCGGCATGCCTGCCGAGCGCATCGTCCGTATCGGCGACAACAAAGGCGCGAAATACGCATCCGACAACTTCTGGCAAATGGGCGACACCGGCCCTTGCGGCCCTTGCTCCGAAATTTTCTACGACCACGGCGAAGAAATCTGGGGCGGCATTCCGGGCAGCCCTGAAGAAGACGGCGACCGCTGGATCGAAATTTGGAACTGCGTATTCATGCAGTTCAACCGCGACGAACAAGGCAATATGAATCCGCTGCCTAAGCCTTCCGTCGATACCGGCATGGGCTTGGAGCGTATGGCCGCCGTCATGCAGCATGTTCACAGCAACTACGAAATCGACTTGTTCCAAGACCTGCTCAAAGCCGTTGCCCGCGAAACCGGCGCGCCATTCAGCATGGAAGAACCCAGCCTGAAAGTCATCGCCGACCACATCCGCTCCTGCTCCTTCCTGATTGCAGACGGCGTATTGCCTTCCAACGAAGGCCGCGGCTACGTATTGCGCCGCATTATCCGCCGCGCCGTACGCCACGGTTACAAACTTGGTCAGAAACAGGCGTTTTTCTACAAACTCGTGCCCGATTTAGTCAAAGTAATGGGTGATGCGTATCCTGAGTTGAAAGAGAAACAGACACAGATTATGGAAGCCTTGCGCGCGGAAGAAAGCCGCTTCGGCGAAACGCTGGAAAAAGGCATGGGCTTGTTCAACCAAGTGCTCAACGGCATGAAATTCCTGAAACTGGAAAGCCTGCTGCCGCAAGACGGTGTGGGCAAACCACTGACATTGAAAACTGCAGATGGTGTGGAATTTACCGCCGCTTCCCGTGTTGCTCCGGGCAAAAAGCAAATCGTTATCCGTCCCCGAGTTTCAGGCAGCCTGAACGAAGGCATGTATATCGATTTGCAGGCTGCTTTGGAAACCGCCCATATTCCCGACGCGGAAAAACCGTTTGCCGAAGCCTTGAATACCTACTTGATGGACAACATCGCCAACAGCAAACTCGTTATCGGCGGCGAACACATCTTTAAACTCTACGACACCTACGGTTTCCCCTACGACCTAACCGCCGACATGGCGCGCGAACTGGGCATCGACTTGGACGAAGCAGGCTTCGAGCGTGAGATGGAAGCCCAACGCGCACGCGCACGCGCCGCACAAAGCTTCAAAGCCAACGCCCAACTGCCTTACGAAGGTCAGGACACCGAGTTTAAAGGTTATAGCGAACGCCAAACCGAATCCAAAGTCCTCGCCCTCTATAAAGACGGCGAGCAAGTCAACGAATTGAACGAAGGCGACGAAGGTGCCGTCGTTATCGACTTTACCCCGTTCTATGCAGAATCCGGCGGCCAAGTCGGCGACGTCGGCTATATCTTTGCAGGCGAAAACCGCTTCGAAGTACGCGATACCCAAAAAATCAAAGCGGCCGTATTCGGTCAATTCGGCGTACAAACTTCAGGCCGTCTGAAAGTCGGCGACAGCGTTACCGCCAAAGTGGATGACGAAATCCGCAATGCCAATATGCGCAACCACAGCGCCACCCACTTGATGCACAAAGCCCTGCGCGATGTATTGGGCGAACACGTTGAACAAAAAGGCTCTTTGGTTACCGCCGAATCCACCCGTTTCGACATTTCCCATCCTCAAGCAGTAACTGCCGAAGAAATCGCCGAAGTCGAACGCCGCGTCAACGAAGCCATTTTGGCCAACGTTGCCGTCAACGCAGCCATTATGAGCATGGAAGACGCCCAAAAAACCGGCGCCATGATGCTCTTCGGAGAAAAATACGGCGACGAAGTACGCGTATTGCAAATGGGCGGTTTCTCTACCGAATTGTGCGGCGGTACACACGTTTCACGCACCGGCGACATCGGCCTCTTCAAAATCATCAGCGAAGGCGGTATTGCCGCAGGCGTGCGCCGTATCGAAGCCATCACCGGCCTGAACGCACTCAAATGGGCGCAAGAACAAGAGCGTTTGGTTAAAGACATTATTGCCGAAACCAAAGCCCAAACCGAAAAAGACGTACTGGCGAAAATCCAAGCAGGCGCGGCACACGCCAAAGCATTGGAAAAAGAATTGGCACGCGCCAAAGCCGAACTCGCCGTCCACGCAGGCGCCAAACTCTTGGACAACGCAAAAGACTTGGGTTCAGCCAAACTCGTTGCCGCACAAATCGAAGCCGACGCAGCCGCCCTGCGCGAAATTGTGACCGACTTGACCGGCAAATCAGAACAAGCCATCGTATTGCTCGCCGCAGTCAACGACGGCAAAGTTTCCCTGTGCGCAGGCGTATCCAAACCGTTGACTGCCAAAGTCAAAGCAGGCGATCTGGTTAAATTTGCAGCCGAACAAGTCGGCGGCAAAGGCGGCGGCAGACCGGACTTGGCACAGGCCGGCGGCAGCGATGTCGAGAAACTGCCCGCGATGATTGAGAGCGTGAAAGATTGGGTCGGCGCGAAGCTGGCTTGATGTAAGAAAGGCAGCCTGAAAACTGAGATTAGGTTTTCAGGCTGCAATTGAAAATAAGGATTAAAAAATGGAAAACCAAAAAGTAAATCAGCCCTCTATCGGAAAGATAGATAGAGTAGAATCAATAGGGCAATTTCATAACGCAACAGGCGGAAAATGGCTTAATTTTTTTCAAGCAATCAACCCGTTAGGTATGATTGCAGAAGCTTACGCAAGAACATTAGCTTACAAAATTGAAATTAAGCGATTAGAGGTAGAAGAATTAAGAATTATAGAGCAAGCAAAGATTGCACATAATGTCATCAATTCAACTTTTCAATTAAAAATGGCTGAATTGGAAAACCGAAGAATGGAGCTAGTTGGTGTTTATGAAACAGTAAATCGTGAATTGGAGAGATTGCATATTGAGAGAAAAACTGTTTTAGAAATGGCAAAATTAGCACAACAAGCTAGTTTTGATCCAAATATCTCCATTGAAGAGAAAAAATTACATCAGGAAATGACAATTCAACTAACTAAAGAATTGCCTAATTTCGGGAATCAAGCAAGTATTTCTCTACAAAATTTAGTCCAATCATTACCAAAAATTGAAATTACTCAGAAATTATTAGAAGGATAACCACATGCTTTGGTTTCTAGGATTGGCTGCTGTTGGTGTGGGTGCTGTTGCTTGGGCATATAATTCAGTTACCGAAGAAGAAAAAGAAGCTCGAAGACGATGGGAAAGAAAACGCGAAGAAGTTGAAAAAACTTTGGAAGAACATCAAGCTAACATTCAAGAGCATATTAAACAAGCTCAAAGCAGCTATGATTTTCATCTTTTGACAAACTTGCATTATTCTTCTGTTAAAGTTGCTGATTCTGCATACAAACTTTTGGGAGATGCTAGAGATAGTATTCGTGGCATCAACACAATGCTGATGAATGCTAAAAAACATAAATTGGAGTTAGAGGCACAACTACAAATTGCTAAACAAAATAAAAATAAAGAAGAGTTTTCAAAAATTATTTCTGAGTTAAAGCAAGTAAATGAGATGAGACGTTCTTTATTTGAAGATAAGGAATTAGTTAGCAGTCAAAAGAAAAAGTTTTATATAGAAGTTAAAAGGCTAAACCAACAAACGAGTGAGCTGAAAAATTTTATTCGTTATCGTTGTGGAAACCGTGGTATCGAATGGTATCAACGTTTAGAGATGAGGAAAGCAGCTAATAATATGCGTAAACGGTAGTAGGCATTTTGTAAATACGATTTGTCGGGCATTTATGCCCGACTTACAAATTCAAATTTTTCAAACAGCCGTCAATATCTGAATCTTAAAAAGGCAGTCTGAGACCTTTGCAAAATTCCCCAAAACCCCCTAAATTCCCACCAAGACATTTAGCAAGCCGTAGCCCGCACCCCTGTCAACCGCGTGCGTGGCTACGCCACACACCCTACCTGTGGGCGACGCAAACCTTAAGATTAAGGTGTAGGGTGTGTGCGGTACGCACGCACGCGGTTTTTGTTGCTACCGAATGATTCCAAACCATGCCGTAATCCAGTCAGCAGCAAACGCAGCTTGGGTTATGTACCAACAAAACTCAATATCAAAGGCCGTCTGAATTTCAGACGGCCTTTCTGTTTTCATTTCAAGCTAATATTTAAGCTTTTTATTCAATCATCTAACAATCAATCTTTCTCAACCGTAAAAAACAGTTTTTCCTGTTTCAAAGCATTACCGTCTGCATCGGTCAATGCTGTTTCTGCTGCGGAAAACTTGATAACGGCTAGGCTGAGGCTGCCTTGTTCAGTCAGTGCTGTGTTGAGGATGACGCCTGCTTCTTCTTCGCCGACTTTGACGGCAATACCGGCGGCTTCTAAAGAATCGCCGCTTAATACGGCCAGACCGCGTTTGACTTGCCCTCGGTATTGGGCGCGGGCGATGATTTCTTGGCCGGGGTAGCAGCCTTTACGGAAATGGACTGCGCCGATGATGTGTTGGTTGAGCATTTGGGCAACAGCCGCTTCTTTGGTTGCGGCGCAAATCCACGGATAGCCGCTGCGGATTTCGTGCAGGTTCCACGCGTTTTCGGCTCCTGCTTGATATTCATCTGCATTTTCGGCTGCTGAAATTTTCAGACGGCCTGTGTGCGGCAAGGCAATTTCTACGGTGTTTTCTTGAATTTGGGCTGAAAAAGACAGTTGCGGTTCGGCAGCAGGATGAGGCTCTGCATTGTCTGCCAACTCGCCGCTGACTGCTAAATCAGGCATAATCTCGAAGACGACTTTTGCACGCAAGACAAACATTCTCAGGCGTTTGACGATGGCTTCGGTCAAATCTTGTGCCATGACCAACAGTAAATCTTCTCCGCGATTGACGACCAACATATTCGCCAACACACGGCCTTTAGGCGTATTGTATGTGGCGTAACATGCCTGACCGATAGCTAAATTATTAATATCATTGGATAATTGACCATGAAGAAATGAAGCTCTGTCTTCACCGCTGACACGGACAACGCCGAAAAAAGGCAGGCGGGTTTGCATAATCGACTCCTTAAATTGTGGATGCTGAATTATCGCCCAAATTGCCGCTTATTATCAAATAAATAAATTCAGGCCGTCTGAATGTTTCAGACGGCCTGTTGTTTGGGTTCAAACAATCAAAATTATTTGATGCTGACTTTGCGGATAATCACGGCTTCGGTTGGAACGTCTTGATGATAGCCGCGTGTCGCTGTTTTCACTTTGCTGATTTTACGGACAACGTCCATGCCGGAAGTAACTTTACCGAAAACGGCATAGCCGTAGCCTTGAGGGGTTTTGCTTTTGAAATTCAAAAAGTCATTGTCGGCTGTATTGATAAAGAACTGGCTGGTTGCGGAATTCGGATCGCCGGTGCGCGCCATGGCGATGGTGCCGACGTTATTTTTCAAGCCGTTGTCTGCTTCGTTGTTGATGGCTTTATCGGTGGACTTTTGAACCATTTTCTCGGTAAATCCGCCGCCTTGAATCATAAAATTGTCGATAACGCGGTGGAAAATCGTGTTGTCGTAAAACCCTTTTTTGGCGTAATTGACAAAGTTTGCCACGGTTTTCGGCGCTTTGACTTCATCTAGCTCCAGTTGGATGTTGCCCATATTGGTTTCAATCACGGCATGGGTAACCGCTTGCGCTTGCACGGAAAGTGAGAGTGCGAGGGCGCACAGGGTCAGTTTAATGGATTTTTTCATATGTCTTCTCGAATGATGTATTGTGAAAATGGAATATTAACCTTGTTTCGCGTGAAATCCATAAAAAACATGTAAGATTTTTCAAGCAAAAAACATAAGGCAATCAAATCAGGCCGTCTGAAAAGGGATAAAAAACAAATTTTTGCTTTTTATCATTCCCTTTCAGACGGCCTGCTATTACGGTCAAACCGAAATCAGATTAGAAATCCAATTCCGCTTTCAGCCAATAAGTGCGTGGCATACCGACGACGGCGAAGCTGCGGTCGTATTGGCCGCGCTGTACCTGCCAGTAGTTTTTGTTGAACAGGTTTTCTACCGAGCTGCTGACGGTCAAAGTATTTTTGCCGAGCTTGGTTTTGTAGCGCGCGCCTACGTCAACCAAGGTATAGGACGGGAAGGCGTATTGTTTTTGCGTGTCTTGGTAGGATTTACCGAAGTACGAAACGTTGCCGTTTAAAGTCAAGCCTTTGGCAAACGGGGTATCCCACTCCACGCCCGCTTTGGCAATCACGCGCGGATTGGCAACTTGTACGCCGCTAACCAACATATCGCGTGAATTTGGGTAGTCTTTCACGGTCGATTGCAGATACATCAGGCCCAAAGTCGGACGCAATGTATTGTTGAGCAAGTTCGCGTAGGTGTTGAACTCAATACCGCGGCTGCGCTCCATGCCTTGTTCATCTCCGGCTGCACCGCCCAAGGCTTTATACGTCGCGAAGTCTGTTTTGCTGGTGGTAGAACCGCGCCAGTAGCCCGGACGTTTGATTTGGAACGCGTTTAACGTGGTCACGAAATTGCCCCAGTTTTTACGCACGCCCACTTCAAACTGACGGCTGACACGCGGTTTGGACATGGTGGTATTGCCGTCATCGTCGGTTTTGATATCCGCAGGCTCTAAGTCTTCCATGTAGTTGCCGTAAACGACCAAATCAGGTTGCGGTACCCATGCAGCCATCAGCATCGGGCTGAAGCGTTTGGAATCCCCGCTTTTACCTTCTTTTTTATTGGTGTATTCAACCGCTTGGAAACGTCCGCCCAAAGTCAGACGGTATTTGTTGTCGGCAAAGCCCAGTGTGTCGGACAAGGCCAGGCTGTTGACTTTGATATTGGCATCCAAGTTTGCTGAGCTTTCCCAGCCTGTCGTGTAATTAGGAACAAAAGAAGCCAGTTGATTTTCAATATTGCCGTTTGCATCAACCTCAACGCGGCTTTTACCTGCAGCCGAACCACGGACAGTCGCACGCTGACGAATGATACGGTCAAAAGCAGTACTCCAGTTATGCGTTACCGGGCCGGTTTCAAATTCGCCGCGCGCGGATAAATTCATACTCAAAGTACGGAAATATTGGTCAGTCAGGCGCGCCGTGCCGGTGTGGTATTGGTTGGCACTTGAGCAGGTTGCGGTTTGACTGCTTGCACCATTTTTACCGCATATGGTCGGAGAAATCAGCGTGCCATAATAGCGCGCTTTGTTGTAGCCGATACCGCCTGTAATCTGTGCATTGTCAAACGCATCCCATTCAAAGGTCAGCATATTGGTTTGGCCGACGGTGTTTTGCCAGTTCCAACTTGGTAGCAAATTCACTTTGCCTTCAGGCGCATCAAACAAGCGGCCGTTGGCGTTTTGAATGTCCTGCATACGCGCGCGACCGCCGTTGGTTTTGCGTTTCGCGTAGATGGAATCGAACGCCACACGCACTTTTTCGCCGCGATAATCAGCATTCAATGCAAATTCTTTGTTGTCCTCGCTGTAACCGTGGCGCGGGGTGTCGCCATGGCGCAGTTTGCCGTTGGCGCGCACGCCAAATTCTTTGTTTTCGCCGAAGCGTTGACCCAAGTCGAACGTACCTTGGGCACGGTTGTTGCTGAACCAGCCCAAACCGATTTTGCGGTTGCCTTCATCGGCGGCTTTTTTGGTTTCGATATTGACGGAACCGGATACCGCGCCTTCAGGGTCCATACCGTTTACGGCAGTGGACGCGCCTTTAATCAGTTGCGCGGAGCCGACTTGTACGCTGGCCGTACCTTGCGTGCCGTACATGCCTGCCAAACCATTGACGCTGAATTGGCGCGCATCAAGCTGATAACCGCGGAAATACAGGCCGGTCAGCGTGTTGCTTTCGCCGCCGAACTGCCATACGGAAGCATCTTTTTTCGCTACGGCATCCACTAAAGTACGCGCTTCGGTGTTGTTGAGGGCTTGTTCGTCGTAGTTGACAACGGTAATCGGCGCGGTAAAGGCGTTGGCTTTGCCCAATACGCCCAAGTTCACGCGGTCGCGCAAGTCGCCGTCGCTGGCGATAGAATAAGAACGGGCGGCTTTGACGCGTTTGGCGTCAGCGCGGACATTGACTTCCTGCAACTGCTGTTGCACAGGGGTTTCGGGTGTCGCTTCATCGGCGGCATAAGAAAATGCGCTCATAATCAAAAGCGGCATCAGGGCTAATTTGCTGTTCATAAAATACCTTCTGGTTTGAAATATTAATAATTCTTATATCGAGTAAAAAATTACAAAGTAATTTGGTTTTGCGATTATATTTGATAAGATTTCCGCTTTCCACAAAAACAAATAAGAACCGTTTGTACATACAAAAAATACAACAGTTCAGAAAACTATTATTACAGTTACCATAGTCAAATAAATTTGCCGTCCTTTCAGACGGCCTTTACATCCTTTCAGAGAACACTCCATGCAAAAATGGCAAATCGAGCTTTATTCCACGCCGTCTTGGCTATTGCAGACCTTATTGATGGTCGCTGCAGCCTCGACGGTCATTCTGTTTTTTGCACGCAACACACGCTTCGGGCGCGAGTTTAGCTATATCCTGCGTCTTTGCCTGACGCCGAAAAGTACCGTCAAAGTTTTGCTGCTGATTACGGCGATGATTACGCTGCTGTTAACCGAAGTACGGCTGAATGTGTTGAGCACCTTTATGTCCAAAGGGCTTTACGATTCGATGCAGGATTTGAACGCCTCCGCGTTTTGGATGTTTGCAGCGATGAACGCAGGCGTGGTGTTGATACGGGCGTTTAACAACGTCGTCAACGACTTTCTCGATCAAGGCTTGGCGATTAAATGGTCGGAGCGGCTCAATGAAGTTTTAACTTCGCGCTGGCTTGCCGACAAAAACTACTACCGCCTGCAAATGCGCCGTCACGCGCCAGACAATATCGACCAACGTATCCAACAGGACGCGCAGGATTTCATCGCCTCGACCATCGAATTTGTACGCGGCATGGTCAATTCGGTCGTTACCTCGCTGGAATTTGCCGTTGTTTTGTGGGGTTTGGCGGGCATCCTGACCGTGTTCGGCTTCGATATTCCGCACGGCATCGTTTGGTTTGTCTATATGTTTGTGATTTTGGCGACCTTTATCGCCATGTGGATAGGCAACCCGTTGATTCGTTTTAATTATGAAAACGAAAAACTCAACGGCGACTACCGTTATTCCCTTATCCGCGTACGCGACCACGCCGAAAGCGTCGCGTTTTACAATGGCGAAAAACACGAACACGACCAGCTTGCCGACCGCTTCAAAGCCATCATCCGCAACCGTTGGCGCATTGCACGGCAAAGCGTCTGCCTGAGCGGCTTTAACGATATGTTTACCAACGGCATCAAGCTCTTTCCCATTATTTTGCAAGCCCCGCGCCTGTTTGCCGGACAAATCAAAATCGGCGACATCCAGCAGACCGTCCAAGCCTTCGCACGACTGCAAAACGCACTGTCTTTCTTCCGGATGTTCTACAACAAATTCACTGCCTACCGCGCCCGATTGGAGCGTCTGTACGGCTTTTTGCTGAGCACGGAAGAAAAACACGCCGCACAACAACCCGAGCTTACCGAAGTTTCAGACGGCCTGATCTTAGAAAACGTCGCCCTATACCGCCACAACGGCGAAGTTTTATTGGACAGCATCAACATCAACCTTAAAAGCGGCGATTCCCTGTTAATACGCGGCCCGAGCGGTTGCGGCAAAACCTCGCTGTTGCGCGCGCTGGCAGGCCTTTGGCCGTTTGGCAGCAGCGGTAAAGTCAGCCATCCGCCGCAACAAGACATCCTTTTCCTGCCGCAACGCCCATACACGGCGCAAGGCAGCCTGCGCGATGCGATTTGTTACCCCGATATTGACCATCATCACCCCGAGTTAGCCGAAGCCATGAAAACCTGCCGCTTGGACTACCTGGTGGACAAATTGGATAAAACCGACGACTGGCAGCACAAACTCTCGCCGGGCGAGCTGCAACGCATCGCCTTCGTCCGCGCCCTGCTCTCCAAGCCCAAAATCATCCTGCTCGACGAAGCCACCGCCGCCTTGGACGAACCGACCGAAGCCATGCTTTACCGCGCTTTGAAACGCAAACTGCCGCAAAGCATCATCATCAGCATCGGACACCGCAGCACGCTCAACGAGTTCCATGATTTATGCCTTGATGTCGGTTATGTACAATGCTGAATTAAGGGCATACCAAAGGCCGTCTGAAACAGTGAAAAACGAAATCAAATGATTTTGTCAGCGCCGTTTCAGACGGCCTTTTCAAACGCTATGGCATGTTTATTTGCTATACTCTACATTGTGTTAACGTCGCCTAAAGAATATTGATGAAAACCCTGGCCCTCATTCCACATTACAACCACCCGACCACCATCAGCCACGTTGCCGAAACCATGCGCAGCTTTGGTTTAAACGTTTTAATTGTGGACGACGGTTCACGCGAAGAATGCAAACCTGTATTGCAGGCTTTGGTTTCAGACGGCATCGATGTCCTTTACCGCCCCATCAACGGCGGCAAAGGCGCAGCGGTCAAAACCGGCTTGGAATACGCTCAAGAACATGGCTATACCCATGTCTTGCAGGTTGATGCTGACGGCCAACACTGCTTAAACGACACACCCAAACTCCTTGCCGCTGCGGAACAAAATCCCGAAGCCGTTGTCTGCGGTTGGCCGCAATACGGCGACGACGCGCCCAAAGCACGGCTTTACGGACGCAAAATTACCGACTTCTGGAATATGCTGCACACTTGGTCATGCGACATCAAAGACGGCATGTGCGGCTTCCGCCTCTATCCGCTTGCACCCGCGCTATCCGTCGTCCGCGAAGAAACCGTAGGTGACCGCATGGACTTCGACACGGAAATCCTTATCCGCCTGTACTGGCGCAACGTCAAACCGGTTTGGATTAAAACGCCCGTCCAATATGCCGCCGACGGCGTGTCTCACTTTGATGCCTTTGCCGACAATGTCCGCATCAGCAAAATGCACACACGGCTGTTTTTCGGTATGTTGAAACACAGATTGGGTAAAGTTTTCGGAAAGGCCGTCTGAAACCATGACCGACAATAAACAAACCCATTGGGCGGCGCAGCCCGAACGCGGCAGCCGCCTGTTTCTTGCTCTGACCACACTGATGGTGCGCTATCTGCCGGCTTTTTTCATGAGGCCGTGCATTTGGTTTGTGGTGCTTTATTTTTATGCAACCGCGCCTAAACCGCGCCGTCATGTCTTACGCTATCAAATCCGTCTTCAGACGGCCTTTCCCCATACCGTCCTGCCGAAACACAGCGTATTCAAACAATTCGTCGCATTTGGCGAAGCGGTTTGCGACCGTTTTGCCGTGTGGCAACGCAAAATCCGTTATGAAGATTTGGTGATTGAAGATCCGGACGACATCTATTCGCAAATCAAGCGCAACGAACGCGGCCAGATTTTTGCCTGTTCGCACTTGGGCAATACCGAAGTTTGCCGTGCGCTGGTGTCGCACCATAAAGATTTCAGACTCAACGTATTGGTGCACAGCAAACACGCGCAGGCATTTAACGAGGCATTGCAAAAAGCCGGTGCAGATCATATCCGTCTGATTCAAGTAACAGATTTGGACACCACCCTGATGATGGAATTGAACAGCCGTATCGAAAACGGCGAATGGATTGCCATCGCGGCCGACCGCGTGCCTGTACGCGGCGAGAAAACCGCCGACATTAATTTCTTAGGCCATACCGCCCCTATGCCGCAAGGCGCGTGGCTGTTGGCTTCGCTTTTAAAAACGCAGGTAAACACGCTGTTTTGCGTCAAACAAAACGGCCGCTATCATTTGAAACTCCGCCGCTTTACCGATACTTCCAGCTGGAAACGCGGCAACCGCGAGGCTGCCGTTAAGGACGTGATGCAGGGTTTTGCCGACATTCTGGCGCAAGAATGTGCACAAAATCCGCTACAATGGTTCAATTTTTATGATTTTTGGGGCGAAGACGCCGTCTGAAACCATCACACTTACTCTTTTAAACCATGAAAAAACACATCTACTGCCAACACAGCTTTGAAACCGAAGTTCCTTTTTTTGACGTAGATGCCATGCACATCGTGTGGCACGGCAACTATGTCAAATACCTTGAAACCGCACGTTGTGCTTTTCTGTCTTCCATCGGTTACGACTACAACGAAATGGGACGGCAAGGGTACAGCTGGCCGATTGTGCAGATGAACCTCAAATACATCCGCCCTGCCCGTTTCGGCCAAAAAATCCGCGTTGATATGGACATTGTCGAAATCGAAAGCTGCCTGCGTATCGATTACACCATTTACGATGCCGAAACCAATGAAAAACTGACCCGCGCTTCGACTACCCAAGCCGCGGTGTCGCTTTCAGACGGCCTGATGCAGTTTCAAACGCCGGACAGCTGGTTGGAAGCAGTAAAAAGACATCCGACATTTAAGGCCGTCTGAAAAATTTAGCGATTAAACAACATATTGCCTGCTTATCAGCATTACCCTTTATAATTTTAAGTTTCCGTTTCAGACGGCCTTTATCCTCAATCCACACACAATTATGCTACTGAACCTCAACCGCTTTGCCTTTCCTGTTTTCTTAAAAGAAACCCGCCTGCTTACTGCCCTCGCCCTGCCTATGCTGTTGGCGCAAGTGGCGCAAGTGGGTATTGGTTTTGTCGATACGGTGATGGCCGGTGGCGCAGGTAAGGAAGATTTGGCCGCGGTGGCTTTGGGCAGCAGCGCGTTTTCCACGATTTACATTACCTTTATGGGCGTGATGGCGGCGTTGAACCCGATGATTGCCCAGCTGTACGGCGCAAGTAAAACCGAAGAAGTCGGCAAAACAGGAATGCAGGGCATTTGGTTTGGCTCGTGTTTGGGCGTATTCGGCATGCTGTTGATGTGGGCAATGATTATGCCTTTCCGTCATTGGCTGACATTGCACGATTATGTCGAAGACACGATGGCGCAATATATGTTCTTTACCAGCTTGGCAATGCCGGCCGCCATGATACACCGCGCCCTGCACGCCTATGCCTCAAGCTTGAACCGTCCGCGCGTGATTATGTTGGTCAGCTTCGCGGCATTTGTGTTAAATGTACCGCTGAACTATGTGTTCGTTTACGGCAAATTCGGTATGCCTGCTTTAGGCGGCGCAGGTTGCGGCGTGGCAACGGCAGTGGTATTTTGGTTCAGCGCATTGGCTTTGTGGCTTTATATCGCCAAAGAAAAATTCTTCCGTCCGTTTGGTTTGACGGCAAAAATCGGCAAACCCGATTTGACGGCTTTCAAACAGATTTGGAAAATCGGCGCACCCATCGGCTTGTCTTATTTCTTAGAAGCCAGCGCGTTTTCGTTTATCGTCTTTTTGGTGGCGCCATTCGGCGAGGATTATGTCGCCGCGCAACAAGTCGTCATCAGCCTGTCGGGCATTTTGTATATGGTTCCGCAAAGCGTCGGCTCAGCAAGCACGGTACGCGTTGGCTTTTCGCTCGGACGGCGCGATTTTTTGCGGGCGCGTTATATTTCAGGCGTGTCGCTGGTGTTGGGCTGGGTACTTGCCACCTGCACCGCGCTGCTCTTGGTCATCTTTCGCTTTCAGTTAGCCAGTATGTACACCAACGATGCGGCAGTATTAGGCATTGCCGCGACCGTTTTATTTTTCGCCTCCCTATTCCAACTGGCAGACGCCACCCAATGTATCGCTTCATATGCGCTGCGCGGCTATAAAGTGACCAAAATGCCGATGTTCATCCATGCTGCCGCTTTCTGGGGCTGCGGCCTGCTGCCCGGCTACCTGCTTGCCTATCATGTCGATATGGGCATTTACGGCTTCTGGACCGCGCTGACCGTTTCACTGACGATTGCCGCCATCGCATTGGTATGGTGCCTGGAGCTTTGCAGTAAAGAGATGGTCAAATCGCATAAGGCCGTCTGAAAAATACAAGCAGTCTTTCTCCAATGATTACGCTATTTAATCAACGAATTCCTATTTTAAAGTTAAGCCCATGCAACCCATCCAATACCAAACCGACCTTACCCCTTACAACACTTTCGGCCTGAAAGCCCAAGCCCAAGCCTTTATCGCGCTCAAACATGCCGATGAATTGCGCGACATCATCCGGCTGCCCGAGTTCAACCGAGATACTGTTTTATGGCTCGGCGGCGGTAGCAATATCCTTTTGATGGAAGACTACGCCGGTCTGGTTGTGCATATGGAAAACAAGGGAATTCGTGAAATTGAGCGTTCAGACGGCCTGGTTTATATCGAAGCGCAAGCCGGGGAAATTTGGCATGATTTTGTTTTGCATACGATTGGATTGGGTTTAAGCGGCCTGGAAAACCTCAGCCTGATTCCGGGCACGGTCGGCGCGTCTCCGGTACAAAATATCGGTGCATATGGTGTTGAAGCGAAAGATGTTATCCATAGCGTGCGCTGTTTTGATTTGGATACGGAAACCTTTGTCGAGCTTTCCAATGCCGACTGTGACTTTGCCTATCGTGAAAGCCTGTTCAAACAGGAAGGCAAAGGCCGTTATGTGATTGTTTCGGTTGTATTTGCATTGAAAGAGCATTTTGTGCCGAACTTGGGCTATGGCGATTTGGCGGCAGCGGTTGCCGAACTGAGCCAAGGCCGTGAGGCAACGGCCAAAGATGTTTCCGACGCAGTGTGTGCAATCCGCAACAGTAAACTGCCTAATCCTAACGTACTTGGTAATGTCGGAAGTTTCTTTAAAAACCCTGTTGTCAGAGCTGAAAAAGCGGCCGATTTGTTGCAGCAATACCCCAATATGCCACGCTATCCGCAGCCTGACGGTTCGGTCAAACTCGCGGCCGGCTGGCTGATTGACCAATGCCGTCTGAAAGGCCATCAGATCGGCGGTGCGGCAGTGCATGACAAACAGGCTTTGGTTTTGGTGAATAAAAACAATGCATCCGCGCAAGATGTCCACCAGCTGGCACAATATGTTTGTAATACAGTATTTACTCAATTTCAGGTAGAATTACACGCAGAACCCAACTGGCTGCCGACTTCATACAGCCTATAAAACAAAGGAGTGTATCCCATGCCGCGCATTGCTAAAGTCAACACTTACACACGAATCATCAATGCCAGCCTCGCCTTGTTCAACGAAGAAGGCGAGCGCAATATCAGCACCAACCATATTGCCGCCCACTTAGGCATCAGCCCGGGCAACCTCTACTACCATTTCCGCAACAAAGACGAAATCATCGTCCAATTGTTTAAGCGTTACAGCGAAGCCCTGCTTGCCTATCTTAACGAAGCCGTATTACCGTCTAATGTGGAAGACTCCATCAACTACATGGCCGGTATTTATGATGTGATGTGGGAATATCGTTTCCTCTTCAGCGATGTGAACACCCTGCTTGCCCGCAGTGCCGAATTATTGGGCGAACACAATACCTTTACCCAAGCCAAAGTGTCCCCGCTGTTGGTCAACCTGCTGACCCAGCTCAACGGCCTGAACATCATCAGCGCAGACCAAACCGCCATGAACGACCTTGCCGTCAATATGTGGATGGTGACAAAATACTGGTTCGACTTCGACAGCTCCCTGCGCGGCCGCGCCAAGTTGACCGAAGATTCCAAAGTACGGGGCATCAGCCGCACACTCAGCCTGTTGCGCCCTTACCTGCTGCCGGAACACCGTGCCGAATTCGACCAAAAAATCGGCAGCAACCATTAATTTTTCCATACAAAGGCCGTCTGAAAACGTGGCTTTAACCAAGTTAAAGCGATTTTCAGACGGCCTGTTAATTTTCGGATGCTTTATTTATGCACCTTCCCGATATTTCCATTCTCGGCTTAGGCTATCTCGGCCTGCCGCTGGCACAGAAATTTTATGAGCAAGGCAGTCAGGTAGCCGCCATCAAACGCAACCTGACCTCCGACGACATCAATCTGCCGATTGAGCTCAACATCATCGATTTGAATCAAGACGATATTTTTCACAGTTCGACCTTGTGGCAAAACCATATCAACAAGCCGACATGGTTTTGCCTGCTTCCGCCTTCGTCATTAAACCATTACGCCGATACCCTGAAAAAATGGATTCAACTTGCCGAGCAGTCCAAGGTACAACACATCATCTTCACCAGCAGCACCAGCGTGTATGGCGACCAAGCACGCATATGCGATGAAACCACGTCTCCCGATCCGCAAACCGAATCCGCCCGTCAAATCCTCGCAGTCGAGCAAGCTTTGTTTGAAAGCACCTTCCCCCATATCGACATACTGAGACTGGGCGGACTTTATTCTGCCGACCGTCATCCCGTTACCAAGCTGGTTCAAAAAACACGCATTCAAGGCGGCAATCAACCCGTCAATATTCTTCATAAAGACCTTGCCGTCCAAGTTCTCTTTCAGACGGCCTGCCAAGCTGACGGCAAGCGTATCCGCAATATTGTCGAACCCCGCCACCCAAGCCGGGCCGAATTTTATACTGCCGAAGCGGCCAAACTCGGACTGCCGGCTCCTGATTTCATCGTTGATGACAAAAGCAACGGCAAAATTGTAAATACCGTTTGCGCAGACGGTCTAAGCCTGTAAAATTGCGACTCAATCCATTAATCCGTTTCAGACGGCATTTAGAGTAAACCATGTCCGCCCTATTTCCCCTTATCAACCACCTGATACAGCAAAATCCAGAGCAACAGCGTGAGCTGTCTGAATTTGCAGGCAGCATCATCTGCATCAGCCTGACCGGTTTCCGACTGACCGGACGCATCAGCGAACAAGGTTTTCTTGAAACCACAAACGAAACCGCCGACACCAACATCACATTCCACAACAGCGCCATCCAAAAAATCCTCCAAGGCGGCCAGCCCGGCGTGGGCGACATCAGCCTCGAAGGCGACTTGGTATTGGGTATGTCCGTCCTTCCTATTTTGGGTGGTCTGCGCTATTATCCGAGCGAAGATTTAGCGCGTGTATTCGGTCATGTAGCCGCAGAAAGCATCAGCTCGCGCGCCGGCGATATCGGCCGCACCATGAAAAAAATCGGCAAAAGCATTGCCGAGCAAATCAGCGACTTTTCACGCGAACCCGAATCCCCTGTTATCGACCAAGCCACACTTGCCGCATGGTTGGAAGAAGTGGACAAACTGCGTGACGATGTTTCCCGCCTAAACGAACGCCTCGACCGGCTCGAGCGCGATATCTGGATAGATTAGACACTTAATTTCAGACGGCCTACTACCATGAAAAGCCCATTTAAAAACATCGGTATCGTTACACGTCCCAATACGCCCGAAATTCAAGATACCGTCCACACATTGGTTTCTTTTCTGCGCGAAAACGGCTTCACCATCTATCTGGATGAATTGAGCGTAGAAGAACACTGCGTCTATATCCAAGATTCCGCCTACTGCGAAATCGTAAACAAAGCCCAGCTGGGCAAATATTGCGACCTCGTCATTGTACTCGGTGGCGACGGCACCTTCCTCTCCGCCGCCCGCGAAGTCGCCCCCCGCGCCGTCCCCATCATCGGCATCAATCAAGGCCACTTAGGCTTTCTTACCCAAATCTCACGCGACACCATGGTTGAGGGCATCCGCCCCGTACTGGAAGGCAAATATCTGCCCGAAGAACGCATCCTCATTGAAGCCAGTATCATTCGTGACAGCGAAACCATCGAACGCGCCCTCGCCCTCAACGACACCGTACTGTCTCGTGGCGGTGCAGGACAAATGATTGAATTTGAAGTATTTATCAATCAAGAATTTGTCTATACCCAACGTTCGGACGGCCTGATTATTTCCACACCGACAGGTTCGACCGCATACGCGCTTGCCGCCGGCGGCCCCATCATGCAGGCCGGTCTGCACGCCTTCACGCTCGTGCCCATCTGCCCGCAATCCATGACCAACCGCCCGATTGCCATCTCCGACACCAGCGTGATCGAAATCCTCATTACCAAAAGCGGCGACGCACGCGCACATTTTGACGGACAATCCCATATCGACGTGCAAAACTTCGACCGCATCATCATCCGCCGCTATCACAACCCCTTGCGCGTCCTCCATCCCACCGATTACCAATACTTCAAAACCCTGCGCCAAAAGCTGCATTGGGGCGAACAATTGATTTAAACACCACTTCAATAAATAGGCTTACCATGAAAACCATTTCCCAAACCTTAATCATCGCGCTGTGCGCCCTTTCCTCCCTATCCGTCTCCGCGCACGGCATGCACAAAAGCAAACCCTTGTCCTTTGAAGAATTGCCGAAAATCTGCCAGCAATACTTTACCCGCGCGGATGCGTGTTACCAAAAAGCAGGCGATAAAGCATCGTTCCAACGCGACAACACAAAATACCTGCGCCAAATCTTGCCCGCCGCCGACGTAGGCCAACGTGAACGCATGTGCCAAATTGCCATGGATACATTCGCTGAAAAAACAAAAAACTTGAGTTGCGAATAAAGGTCTCAGTCTTAGCTCTAGCAATTTTTGATTTTATAAAAAGGCCGTCTGAAACATTGGATTGTTTCAGACGGCCTTTTTAAAATTTTATAACTAATTATTAATAATTAGTAAATACTAAATTATACCAATATTTATAATTATTGATAATAATCAAAAATAATTAAAATATAAATGTTTATTCATGATAATTACCGTAGAAAAGATATATCATGACGCCTTTCGTAATGTGATATCAATAAAGGATAAGCGGTGAAACAACAATTTTTATGTAACAAAAATAAAATGTTATGCGCCATTTTGGCTGTTTTCTCAGGCCAGTCATTTGCAGAAGAACTTCCTCAAGTAGATATACCTGAAGTCAAAGTTGTCGGTAATGCGCCTTCAAGTAACTGGCGTTTGCAGCCTGGCGCAAAAGACTATCTAAGAGATGGAGAAGTTTTAACTACAAACGATTTAAAAACAAAACGCGCCGTATCGCTCGGACAGACTGTGGAACAAGTCTCCGGCGTTCAAAATAATGCTTACGGCCCTAATACCGGCGTACCGCAAATCCGCAGCTTGAGCGGCTCGCGCGTATATGTTAGTGAAAATGGTTTGGGTATTTCGGATGCTGCTTCAATCAGCCCCGATTTGCCGCTGATGGTCAATCCGTTCATGGCGGAAAAGATTACCGTTTTAAAATCATCGGCAGCAGTCTTGTATGGCGGCAACGCGATTGGCGGCGCAGTTGACGTCGATACCGGCGTGATTGCCACAGCACTGCCTGAAAAAGATTTAAACGGCAAAGTCGAAGTTAGCGGCGGCTACAATACGCCGCGTGTCGCAGCGTTCAAATTAAACGGCAAGGTCGGCAATTTGGCTTGGCATTTGTCGGGGGCAGACACTCATGCCAATGATTACCGTATCCCCGGCGATTCCAAACCGGCCGCCTGTTACGATCATGCCAATATTTATAGCTCTCGCCTGATGTGGGCATGTCAGGTTACGCCCGACATTACCGAAACCTTAAACAAAGGCTATTACCGTTATGTCGCGAAAGACATTCCGGCTTTCATTGAACAATGGAAACGTTATAACGACGGCTCGGAACCTGATGAATCTGAATTGTACAAATTAAACAAACCATCCTGGGGCGATTGGGTAGAAAATCCACTTTATGACGGCAGCCCAAACTTTAGAAATAAAGTCATCAATGCCATGAAAGACGATATGCCTGTTGAAAAAGGCCGTCTGAAAAACAGCCATTTGAGCAATCAAAACTTTGCTTTTGGCCTGAGCCATATCGGTGAACGCAGCTATGCCGGCGTATCCGTCAGCCGCTTCTTGAGCAAATCCGGTATTGCAGGCTTTGGCTATTACAATTTTTCCGAATCAGGCCACCACCACAGCGGTACCCGCAAAGCACCGGTACGCGAATACGCTTCCGTACACGCCCAACAAACCCGTTGGCAGGCAGAAGCCATGTACCGTCCATTGACGCCATGGATTGAAAACATCAAATTCCAAGCCGCCTATACGCAAAACCCAACATCCGAATACTTGGGCGACACCAAAATGCAAACTTTGGACAGCAAAACTTTCCAAAGCCGTTTAGAGTTCAATCACAAAGCAGGTTCTTGGTTGAAAGGTACATTGGGCGCAGATTGGAAACAGCGCAGCACCGAATCTTCAGGCATCAACGGCAAACGCACCGGAAACTATGCCTACCTGCCCGATACCGACAGCAAAGAATACGGCATTTTCGCTTTGGAAAACTTCAAGTGGAAAAACTGGAATGCATCTTTGGGTTGGCGACATGGCGAAGTCCGCCACTCGGTCGACATCGGTGATTACAAACCTGGACGCAATAGCTCGACCGTTAAAGGATTGGAAGAGAGAGGCCGTCTGAAATACAGCTTGAACCACTATCATACAGGCTTAGGCGTAGATTTGTTTGACTTCTTAAAACTAGGCGCACGATACAGCCGTTCACAACGCGCCCCTGAAGTCAACGAGTTGTATGCAGGTGGCGATCACTATGCCCTGATGGCTTCCGAATCACACTGGGGAGCCGATGTCCTGCGTCCGGAAACAGCAGGCACTTGGGAGGTAAACGGAGAAATCGGTTGGAAAGACGGCCGCTTCCGTGCAAGCTGGTATAAAACCCAATTTAAAGACTATACCTTCCTAGTAGATGCCGCACATGACGGCGGCCAACGCCTGCCAACCAAATACTGGCGCTCCGGCGACACCCAGCTTCACGGCGTGGAATTGGAGGTAAACCAATGGTTTGACCTGAATAAATACGGCACATTGGAAGCCCGCCTGTTTGGCGACTTCGTACACAACCACGCCGATTTGGACGACGAGCGTAACAGCACATTAGGCAATGGCAACCGTGTCCGCAACAACGGCTATTACATGCCCAATATGCCCGTATCCCGCTACGGCGCGAGCCTGACATGGAATAAAGGCAACTGGCAACTGGGCACCAGCCTGACACGCTACCGCCCTGCCAAACATACAGGCCACATGGCTGCCAACTACAAAGAGCCTGTTTTGGGCGGCTATACCATGTGGGATATGTACATGAGCCATACCACCAAACATGGAAAATCGACAGCCGAATGGTTCTTCGATGCACGCAACCTTGCCAACCGTACCGCAAGACCGCAAAACTCCATGCTCAAATATATCGCACCATTGCCGGGCCGCTCCGTCCGCGCCGGTGTAAGGCTGACGTTCTAAGTTGAAAATAAAACAAACCGGATTTCCAGTTGATGGAAATCCGGTTTTCTTTTTTGATTATTTGATTTTCAGACGGCCTTTTATACAACTTAAGAAAAGACATAAATCATAAGCAACTTATTTCAAGATGGCCCGTTTTCATCTGATACTACAAATATTCCTTTAAAGCCTATTACATTTTCCCCACCATATTTCCTTGTTTGGAAACCAAAAGCTGGTCGATTTTCAAATTTTCGGTATCGATGATTTCAAATTTATAACCGGCATAAACCAGAAAATCCGTACGCTTCGGGATTTTTCGCAGGGAATACATCATAAAGCCGGCGATGGTTTCGTAGTTTTCCGAATTGGGAAACTCTTCAATATCCAGTGCGCGCATAACATCGGTAAGCGGCGTGGCACCATCCACCAACCATGTGTCTTCTGTACGGCGGATAATTTGCGGCTCTTCTTCGGTATTGACCAGCTCGCCCATAACGATGCTCATTACGTCTTTCAGCGTTACCACACCGACCACCAGCGCGTATTCGTTCACCACTACGGCAAAGTCTTCGCCGGAAGTCTTGAAGGTCTCCAATACATCATAAAGCGACAGCGTGTCGGGGATAAACAAGGCTTTACGCAACACGCGCTTGTCGGTCAGGCGGACGTCTTTTTCTTTTAAAAACAAGGTCAGCAGCGTATGCGATTCGATATAGCCGATGACACGTTCCAAGTCGCCGTCGCATACGAGAAATTTATTGTGCGGTTTGTCGGACATCATTTCCAACACGGTATCGCTGTCGTCGTGTTTATCAAAATAGGCGATATATTCGCGCGTACTCATGGTGGAAGTGACCGTACGCTCCTGCATATCAAAAATGTTTTCAATCAGATAGTGTTCTTGTTCTTTCAATACACCAGCCTGCGCACCGGCATCAACGACGGCATAAATATCTTCCGAGGTCAGCTGCTCCTGACGGACGGTTGAGATTTTGAAGAGTTTGAATATTGCGTTTGCCAACCCGTCAAAAACCCAGACAAGGGGCTTTAAGATAAAAATCAAAAACATCATCGGACGGACAATGCGTACCGCCACCGCTTCGGGATGGGTCATTGCCATACGCTTGGGCATCAGGTCGGCAATTAAAATAAAGCTGCCTGTAACCAGCGAGAAAGTCAGCAAAGAGGCAACTGTGCTGCCCCAACTGCCTGCATTCTCCAACAGCTTGCCAAAATACGGACGTATTGCCGCCTCGCCGACGATACCGGCAAGAATGGCGACGGCGTTCAATCCGATTTGGACAACGGTAATAAAACTGCCCGGCTGCTGCTGCATATTGATTACATCAAGCGCACGCGTATCGCCGCCGTCTTTCGCCATGACCTGCAATTTGATTTTGCGTGCCGAAGCAAGCGCGAGTTCGGAACAGGACACAAACGCACTAATAACAATCAGCAGGCACAATAATAGTAAGGCTTCAAAAATATTCATGAAAATTTGTGTGTATGGTATAGGTTAAAAATATTCAAACAGCAAAGGCCGTCTGAAAAACTCAATTTGATCTTAGATTTGTATTATGTTCATTTACTGTTTTAATCATCCAGCGCATCTTCATCCAAGGATTTCAGCCATTTCAGCTTTTCGCCAATTTTGATTTCCAATCCACGCGGGACGGGTTGGTAGAAATCGGGTTCGTCCAAGCCATCGGGCATATAGCTCTCACCGGCAGCGTAGGCATTCGGCTCGTCGTGGGCATAGCGGTATTCACGTCCGTAACCCAACTCTTTCATCAACTTGGTCGGCGCATTGCGTAGGTGGACAGGCACTTCGTCGCTGGCATTTTCTTTGACGAAGCGGCGCATTTGGTTGTATGCCTTATAGCCCGCGTTGGATTTCGCGGCGGCGGCAAGGTACAACACGGCTTGAGCCAAAGCGAGTTCCCCTTCTGGCGAGCCTAAGCGCTCATAAGTAGCGGCGGCATCATTGGCAATCGTTAAGGCACGCGGATCGGCCAAGCCGATGTCTTCCCATGCCATACGGACAATGCGGCGGGCGAGATAACGCGGATCGGTACCACCGTCGAGCATACGGCAGAACCAATACAATGCCGCATTAGGATGCGAACCGCGCACAGATTTGTGCAACGCGGAGATTTGGTTGTAGAAACTCTCGCCACCCTTATCAAAACGGCGGATTTGCGCACCCAAACTGTCTGCCAGAAATTCGGCGGTTAGGGTTTTCAGACGGCGTGTATCGGCAGCGCGTAAAAGTTGCTCGATCAAGTTCAACAATCTGCGCGCATCGCCATCGGCGGTATTCACGAGCAATTCTTGCGCATCCACATCAATCGTAAAATCTTGGTATTCGGGCAAAGCCAATACTTTGGCAATCAACTTTTTCAGGTCGTCTGAAGACAAGGATTGCAAAACATACACCTGCGCTCTGCTGAGCAATGCCGGATTGACTTCAAATGACGGGTTTTCCGTGGTGGCGCCGATAAAGGTTAATAGGCCACTTTCGACATAAGGCAAAAATGCGTCCTGTTGCGCTTTGTTGAAGCGGTGTACCTCGTCAACAAATAAAATCGTCGCGCGCCCTTGTTGCAAGGCAATTTCAGCTTTCTCGATTGCCTCGCGTATGTCTTTCACGCCGGAAAATACGGCAGAAACCGGCAGAAATTGGGCATTAAAGCTTTGCGCCAAAATCCGCGCCAGCGTGGTTTTGCCTACCCCCGGCGGCCCCCACAGCAACATAGAATGCGGCTTTCCTCCCTCGACTGCCACACGCAAAGGTTTACCTTCGCCGATTAAGTGCTGCTGCCCAATGACATCGTCTAAAGAATGCGGGCGCAGGCGTTCGGCTAAAGGGGCATCGGGTTGTCGGGCGAAAAGGTCGGACATAGCGGCTTTCGTGCTGGCTGATTGAAAAGAAAACTCGCTAGCATTATACGGCAGTTTCGCAAACACACATATCTGGCCGCATTACGGTATAATACATGCTATTTTGAGAACTCTTCGGGCGTTTCAGACGGCCTTGCTTACAGGAAACATCATGACTTCAAAAACTCTTTTGGCAGCTATTACATCAGTTTTTTTATTAGGTGCATGCGCTACCGGCGGCGAATCTTTCGGCGGTTTGGGCAGCGGCACAGGTATCGGCAGCAGCGTAGTGAAAATGGCGGTAGACAGCCAATGCCGTACCGAATTAAACAAACGTAACGAATGGCGCGTCATTGCTTTGGCCATGAGCGCGGAAAAACAAGCCGAATGGGAAAATAAAATCTGCGGCTGCGCCAGCGAGGAAGCGCCAAATCAATTGACCGCAACCGAAATGATGCAGGTATTGAGCCCGGCAACCCGTGAGCAGGCCATTGCTTCCGTCACCACGAAAACGGTTACCGCCTGCTTCAAACGACTCTACAAATAATCGTTCAGACGGCCTTTTTTAATATCGAGGCCGTCTGAATTCGTTTTGACTTTCTATTTGAATTTTAAATATATAGAGAAGAAACCATGAAATACATCAGCACCCGCGGTGCAACCGCACGCAAGCAATTCAGCGAAGTTTTATTGATGGGTTTGGCTCCTGACGGCGGTTTGATGCTGCCTGAGCAATACCCTCAAATCGACCGTGCTACCTTAGACCAATGGCGCACACTCAGCTATCCTGAGCTGGCGTTTGAAGTCATGAGCCTGTTTGCCACCGACATCCCTGCTGATGATTTACGCGACATCATCAACCGCACCTACACCGAAGAAGTATTCGGTACCAAAGCCATTACTCCGGTGCGCACACTTTCAGACGGCATCAAAATCCAAGCCCTGTCCAATGGCCCGACTTTGGCATTCAAAGACATGGCTATGCAATTCTTGGGCAATGCGTTTGAATATGTATTGAACAAAGAAGGCAAAGAACTCAATATTTTAGGCGCCACCAGCGGCGACACCGGCTCTGCCGCCGAATACGCCCTGCGCGGTAAAAAAGGCATCAATGTCTTCATGCTGTCACCGGAAGGCAAAATGAGCGCATTCCAACGTGCGCAAATGTTCAGCCTGCAAGATGCTAATATCCACAACATCGCCGTTGAAGGCATGTTTGACGACTGCCAAGACATCGTCAAAGCCGTACAAAACGATGCCGAATTCAAAGCCAAATACCACATCGGTACAGTCAACTCCATCAACTGGGGACGCATCATCGCCCAAGTCGTGTACTACTTTGCCGGTTATTTCAATGCCACTTCGAGTAATGATGAAAAAGTCAGCTTCTGCGTGCCAAGCGGCAACTTCGGCAATGTCTGCGCCGGCCATATCGCACGCCAAATGGGTCTGCCTATCCACCGCTTGATTGTTGCCACCAATGAAAACGACGTATTGGACGAATTTTTCAAAACCGGCGCATACCGCCCGCGCAACAGCAAACACACTCACGTTACTTCCAGCCCGTCTATGGACATTTCCAAAGCCTCCAACTTCGAACGTTTTGTGTTTGACCTGATGGACCGCGATGCAGACGAAATCAAAACCTTATGGGCTGAAGTAAGCTCCGGCAAAGGTTTCAATTTGGAATTTGTCTTAAACAAAGTACATCAACAATATGGCTTTGTTTCCGGCAAATCGACCCATGCCAACCGCCTTGCCACCATCAAACAGGTTTACGAACAAGACCGTGAATTGATTGATCCGCATACAGCCGATGGCATCAAAGTAGCGCGTGAAGTACGCGAAGTCGGCGAAACCATTGTCTGCCTCGAAACCGCGTTGGCTGCTAAATTTGAAGCCACCATCCATGAAGCGGTCGGCGAAGTTTCCATTCCCCGCCCGGCTGCATTGGAAGGCTTGGAAAACCTGCCGCAACGTGTCCGTGTTGTCCCTAATAACGCAACGACAGTAAAAGACATCATTAAGGAAGCTTTGGCTTAACCGGCTGTCTTTGACGACTGAAGAGGCCGTCTGAAACTTTTTCAGACGGCCGCAACTGGTGTTTGAGAAGTGGGCAGCGTTATTAACGACCCCACCGCATCACAGTCGTTCTCATTATAAAATCAAGGCGTTAAAATAATACCAACTCCTTTTGACTTTCAATTGCAAACATTGTAATGACAGATATTTTCGTTTAGAATTGCATGTTTGCTCTAAATCTGGATTGATATGCAGACAACACAAGCCACATCCAACTGGGAGCTGTACAAGCGTTTGCTTGGATATTTAAAAAGCTATTGGAAGATGTTTATCGTCTCCGTAGTAGCCATGCTGATTGTCGCCGGTACGATGCCGGCTTTCGGTTACTTGCTCAAACCTTTGATTAATGAAGGTTTTGTCGATAAAAACATGAAAAGCATGTCATGGTTGCCGCTGGCAATTGTGGCGCTGTTTTTCGTTCGCGGCCTGTTCAACTTCATTAACGAATATTGCACGACTTATCTGTCCAGCCACTTGGTGCAGCGTTTGCGCGGTGAAATGTTCAATAAAATGATGCACCTGCCGACTTCGTATTTCAGCAGCAATACCGGCGGCCGTCTGATGTCGCGCATTTTAAACGACGTCAACCAAATTACCGATGCAGGATTTAACGTCATTACCGTGATCGCCAAAGACGGCGTGAGCGTGGTCGGTCTGTTGGGCTTGTTGACTTATCTAAACTGGCGTTTGACCCTGATTACTTTTATTATTTTGCCGGTCGTTGCCGTATGTATCCAAACGGTCAGCAAACGCTTGCGCAAACTGTCTGCCAACAATCAAATTTACATCGGTCAGCTGATGCAGGTTTTGGGAGAAAGCATCAATGGTGAACGTGTTGTGAAAATCTATGGCGGTCAAGATTATGAAAATCGCCGCTTCAACCGTATTGCCGACGATGTGCGCCGCAACCTGCTCAAACAGGTTTCCGCCAGCTCTGCCGGTACCGGCATTACGCAATTAATGGCTTCGGTTGCACTGGCTGCGATTATTTACGCAGCGGCACGCCAAGCAGGGCTTTCAGGATTTAGTGCAGGCGATTTTATGTCGTTTTTGTCCAGCATGATCATGATGTTTGACCCCATCAAACGTATGACCGGCGTGATGCAATCCCTGCAACGCGGTTTGGCGGCGGCAGAAAGTGTCTTTACCTTTTTGGATCAACCCGAAGAGAGCAACGAAGGCAAACAAATCCTCAGCCCAAACCCTGGAGATATTGAATTTTGCGATGTTGTACACCGCTATCCTGAAGCCGAACGCAACAGCTTGAACCACATCAACCTGCTTGTACCGCAAGGCAAAGTGACTGCATTGGTCGGCGCATCAGGCTGCGGTAAAACCACTCTGGCCAATATGTTGCCGCGCTTCCTCAATCCGGATGAAGGCAAGGTTTTGATTGGCGGCATCAACATCAAGGAATATACACTCGAAAGCCTGCGCAGCCGCATGGCATTTGTCGGCCAAAACGTTATCCTGTTTAATGGTACGATTGCTGAAAACATTGCCTATGCTCAAGCTGACAAATTCAGTGAAGAAGAAATTATCAATGCTGCAAAAGCCGCGAATGCTTGGGAATTTATCCAAAAAATGCCGCAAGGTTTGCACACTGAAGTTGGCGAAAACGGTTTAAAACTGTCCGGCGGTCAACGTCAACGCCTCGCCATTGCGCGTGCGCTTTTGAAAAATGCGCCGATTTTGATTTTGGACGAAGCCACCAGCGCATTAGATAATGAATCCGAACGTTTGGTACAAACCGCATTGGAAAACCTGATGCAAAACCGTACCACATTGGTGATTGCCCACCGACTTTCAACCATCGAAAAAGCCGACAATATCGTTGTGATGCACGAAGGCAATGTAGTCGAACAAGGCACTCATCATGAATTGATCAACGCAGGCGGACGCTATTCCAACCTGCACAGCCTCAGCGAAAAATCAGCCAAACCGGCAAGCAAGTAGCTGAACACCATATTCCATTCTTTTTATTAACCTCGGCCGCCCCTACCTATTCTTTTCAGACGGCCTTATCCGACAGGAAATATCAATGGCAGCATTCAACACCCAGAAAGTCTTGTCCGTACACCACTGGACCGACGCTTACTTCACTTTCACCTGTACCCGTGACGAGTCTTTGCGCTTTGAAAACGGCCAATTCGTCATGGTCGGCCTGATGGTAGACGGCAAACCGCTGATGCGCGCATACAGCGTGGCTTCTGCCAACTGGGAAGAGCATCTGGAATTTTTCAGTATCAAAGTACAAGACGGCCCATTGACCAGCCGCCTGCAACACCTTAAAGTCGGCGACGATGTCCTCATCAGTAAAAAACCGACCGGTACACTGGTTGCCGGCGACCTGAATCCGGGCAAACATCTCTACCTCTTGAGCACCGGTACCGGTATCGCCCCTTTCTTGAGCATTACCAAAGACCCTGATGTTTATGAGCAATTCGAAAAAATTATCTTGGTTCACGGCGTACGCTACAAAAAAGACTTGGCATACTACGACCGCTTCACCAAAGAATTGCCCGAACACGAATACTTGGGCGACTTGGTTAAAGAAAAACTGATTTACTACCCGATCGTTTCACGCGAAGAATATGTACATCAAGGCCGTCTGACCGATTTAATGCGCAGCGGCAAACTCTTTGAAGACATCGGCCTGCCTAAAATTAATCCGCAAAACGACCGCGCTATGCTGTGCGGCAGCCCAGCCATGTTGAAAGACACCTGCAACGTTTTGGACGAATTCGGACTGACCGTTTCTCCGAAAACCGGCGTTCGCGGCGACTACCTGATTGAGCGCGCATTCGTCGATCAATAACGTACGTTAGCAACAGGCCGTCTGAAACCCTTCTTTCAGACGGCCTAAACCTTAATAATTTATCCCACATTATGCCTACTCTACTCATCATCCGTCCGTCCAACCGTCCACAGCAAGATATCCAAACCTGCCATACAGCCGGTTGGCAGGCTCAGGTATTGAGTCCGATTGAAATAGAGGTGGATCGTTCGGCGCAAAAAAAACTCCCCGAACAATTCAAGCAAGCCGACGTCGTGTTTTGGGTCAGCCCGACCGCTATTGAAACCGCAGCGCCGCATCTGAACTTTTCAGACGGCCACAAAGCACACATTACCGTCGGCCAAACCAGCCAACATACTTTGACGCAATTCTCCCCCTATCCCGTATTCTCTCCCGAAGACGGCAACGACAGCGAAGCCGTCTTGAGAATGCCTATTTGGAAAAACCTGCCACCCAACGCCCGAGTTCTAATCATTCGAGGTCATGGCGGCCGTGATTTTTTAGCAGACAAACTGACCGAACTGGGTTTCCAAATCGACATCGCCGAAATCTATTTCAGACGGCCACACGCCATCGATTGGCAGAACTTTAAAACTGAAGACATCGCTGCCGCCTACGTTACATCCGGCGAGCTCGCGCGCGAATTTTTCCATCAGATTCCGCCGCAATTTTCCCGATTCTTCGAATCCTTGCTATACTTTACCCACCATCCGCGTATTGCCGATGCACTTCGCATCGTCGGCGCCAAACATGTAGAAACCGTCACTTCTTTATCCGCTGCACTTTCATCCATGCCACAAAGGAGCCAAGCAGTGAACCCAGTCGAAGACAATAAAGATACCCAACAAGTTGCCAATACGGCAGCTCCGGTGCCTGAACGTTCTGAAAACACAAGGCCGTCTGAACAAATCAAACCTACCCAACCTCAGCGAGTGGAGGCGAGCATGCCCGAGTCCAACAATCTCCCACAAAACAACGCCCCTGTTATCATCAAACAATCTGGCGGCAAAGCCTTGGCCGCAGGTGCAACCGTCTTGGCACTGCTTGGCTTGGGCGCGAGCGGATTCCTGTTTGTACAGGGCCAAAATGTTTTAAAAAACCAAGAGCTCGAATTCAACCAAAAAATCGACAAAGCTGCATTGGGCGAATCTGAAAATGCTAGCCTTCTAAAAGACAACCTCAACCGCCAAACCGCTATTCAAGCCGAGTTAGACCGCCTGAACAACGGTCAAAAAAACAATAGCGATCAAATCCTGCAATTGCAGAAAGCTTATCAAGAGTTATTCAAAGGCCGTATCAACTGGCTGGTCGACGAAGCCGAATCGATGTTGAACACTGCTTCGCAACAATTGATGCTGTCAGGCAACCTCCAAGGCGCAGTCAGCGTATTGGAACACATCGACAGCCGCTTAAGCCGTTTTGAACAACCTGAACTTATCCCCATCAAACAAGCCATCAGCAATGATTTGGCCGCGCTGAAAAACCGTCCTTATGTCGATATTTCCGCTACTGCCTTGCGTCTCGACCGTTTGGAAAGCGGTATTTCAGGCCTGCCTTTGGTTTTGGACGGCGTATTAAAACCAGGTGCTGCGCCTGTCGAAGCCGCCAATTCAGGAACTTGGTGGGAAAACACATGGGAAAAATCCCTCAATGCCCTCAAAGGCTTGGTTGAAGTCCGTCATCTGGACAGCAACGACGCCATGTTGATTTCGCCCGATCAAACCTACTTCATCCGTGAAAACCTGCGCCTGCGCCTTTTGGATGCGCGCATTGCCCTGTTGCAACACAACGGCGAAGTGTATCAAAGCGATTTGAACAACGTTGAAGCAACCGTGAAGCAATACTTCGACAGCAAATCCCCTGCTACCCAGTCATGGCTGAAAGAGTTGGCCGAACTCAAAGCCCTTGATGTCCGTATGATTTCAGACGACAGCCTGAAAGCCAGCTTGAGCGCCGTTCGCGCTTTTCAAGAAGGTTCGCGTATACAAATGACGACCGAAGAAGCTGCACAAACCCAAGCTGCCGAGAAAACCGCTTCCGCTCTGGCTGCAACTATCGAGCAAACCACAACTTCCGCACCGGCAGCCGCTTCCGCTCCTCAGTCTTTAGAAGCACCTGCATTGCCGTCTGAAAACAAAAAAGAACCGGCCGCCGAAGCTGCCAAACCACAAAACCAAACCAAGCCTGCTGCCAAAATTAAAGGAGAGCAAGCATGAAAACCGTCGTTTGGATTGTCATTCTGTTTGCCGCCGCCGTCGGTTTAGCGTTGGCTTCCGGCATTTATACCGGCAACGTGTATGTCGTGGTTGAGCAAACCATGCTGCGTATCAATCTGCATGCCTTTGTTTTAGGCCTGCTGTTGAGCGTATTCGTCTTGTATTTCCTGATTAAATTCGTGTTCGGCCTCTTGAACATTCCGGCGCGTATGCAACGCTTCGGCATTGCCCGCAAAGGCCGCCAGGCTTCTGCCTCTTTGAACAGCGCGGGTCTGGCATATTTTGAAGGCCGTTTTGAAAAAGCCGAACAAGAAGCCACCAAAGTCTTGCAAAACAAAGAAGCAGGCGACAACCGCACCCTGGCTTTGATGTTGGGCGCGCATGCGGCCGACCAAATGGAAAACTTCGAATTGCGCGACCGCTACCTGCATGAAATCGAACACCTGCCACAAAAACAACAGCTTTCCCGTCATCTTTTGCTGGCCGAATCTGCACTGAGCCGCCGCGATTATCCGACTGCCGCACAAAACCTTGAAGCCGCAGCAAAAATCAATAGCAACTTAAGCCGCCTGGTCCGCCTGCAATTGCGTTATGCCTTTGATCATGGCGATGCTGCAGATGTCTTGGCAAAAGCGGAAAAACTGGTTAAAGCCGGCGCCATCAACGATTACGAAGCCGAACAGTATCAAAATTGGGCATATCGCCGCCTCTTAAGCGAAGCAACTGATGCAGGCAGTCTGAAAGCTTGTTTGAAACACATTCCTGAAAGCATAAAATCAGGCGAATTGTGTGTTGCGATTGCCGAAAAATACGAGCGTTTGGGTTTGTATGCCGATGCGGTCAAATGGGTTAAAACCTATTATCCGCAAACCCGTCAGCCTGAGCTCTTGGAAGCATTTGTCGAATCCGTGCGTTTCCTAAGCGAGCGCGAGCAACAAAAAGCCATCGACTTGGCAGACTCTTGGCTTCAAGAACAACCCGACAATGCACCGCTGTTGATGTATCTTGGTCAACTGGCTTACGGACGAAAACTTTGGGGCAAAGCCCAAGGCTACCTCGAAGCCAGTATCGCCCTGCAACCCAGCGTATCCGCACATTTGGTCTTGGCCCGCGTGTTTGATGAAACAGACCAACCACAAAAAGCGCAAGAACAACGCAATCTGGTTTTGGAAAGCGTGGCCGAAGAAGAACATCCGGCAGCCCTTCCTCAACCAAATTGATGTGCTGATTTCGCATTAAGCAACAATATGAAATCTACAACAAAACCAACCATTTAATCATTTCAGACGGCCTCAATATATATCTAAGGCCGTCTGAACTTTGTCCAACACACCAAATCAGAAAGCCTCTCTACCATGACTGCTCTGAAAAACGACACTTTCCTCCGCGCCCTGCTCAAACAGCCTGTCGAATACACTCCTATCTGGATGATGCGCCAAGCCGGACGCTATCTGCCTGAATACAAAGCCACGCGTGCACGCGCAGGCAGCTTTCTCGATTTGTGCAAAAACACCGAGTTGGCAACCGAAGTTACCATCCAGCCTTTAGAACGTTTTGATCTAGACGCGGCAATTCTGTTTTCCGATATTCTGACCGTTCCCGATGCCATGGGTTTGGGCCTGTATTTTGCCGAAGGCGAAGGCCCGAAATTTGAACGCACCTTGCAACACGAAGTCGACATTGCAAAACTGCAAGTTCCTGACATGGAAAAACTGCAATACGTCTTTGATGCCGTAACTTCCATCCGTAAAGCACTAGACGGCCGAGTTCCGCTGATCGGCTTCTCAGGCAGCCCATTCACACTTGCCTGCTACATGGTTGAAGGCGGCAGCAGCAAAGAATTCCGCACCATCAAAACCATGATGTATTCACGCCCTGATTTGCTGCATAAAATCCTCGACACCAATGCTCAAGCCGTTACCGCCTACCTCAACGCCCAAATCGATGCCGGCGCACAAGCCGTACAAATTTTCGATACTTGGGGCGGCGTGTTGAGCGATGCCGCATTTAAAGAATTCAGCCTGAAGTACATCCGACAAATCGTTGCCGGACTCAAACGCGAAAGCGAAGGTCGCCGCGTGCCTGTTATCGTATTTGCCAAAGGCGGCGGCTTATGGCTGGAAAGCATGGCAGAAATCGGCGCAGACGCATTGGGCCTGGACTGGACATGCAACATCGGCGAAGCCCGCCGTCGCGTCGGCGAACAAGTTGCCCTACAAGGCAACTTCGACCCGTTTGCCCTCTTCGGCACACCGGAGTCTATCCGCGCCGAAGTCGCACGCATCCTCGCCGACTACGGCAACGGCAGCGGCCATGTATTCAACCTCGGCCACGGCATCAACCAACACGCCGATCCAGAACACGCCAAAATCTTGGTCGATACCGTACACGAATTATCCCGTCAGTATCACCGTTAATTAAAACAACTCAAAGGCCGTCTGAAAACAGAAACACGATTATCGTGTAAATTTTTTTTCAGACGGTTTTTCTATATACTTAATATCTGAAGCTTATCAGCTGACACCTTCAAACTTAAAAACACATCCACTCCCGCTACCGAATATGAATTTTTTTAAAGACATCACCTGGACCGAAATTTTCATCTTCGCCCACACCTGCGCCGCACTCGTCTGTATGCTGCGCGTGTTGTACAAACAAAAAAACATCGGCTCAACCTTTGCCTGGCTGATTATCCTATTCCTTTTCCCCATATTCGGAACCATCGCCTACATCCTTATTGGAGAGCCTCGTCTAGGCACCGCTCGCGCCAAACGTACCGGCGAAATGAACCGCTTCTACCGCAACTTTGCCGCCACCCATCTAGCCGATATCTATCTCGACATTGCCGACCAAGTCAAATCACGATACCACGGCATCAGTAAAGTTGCCGAAAAAGGAACGGGGCTGGGTGCAACCAAAGGCAACGCCATGAGCCTGCTCTCTACCACAGATGCCATCATCGACAGCATGCTTGCGGACATACGCGCCGCAACCCATTCTTGCCTGCTGGCCTTTTACATTATCGAACCCAAAGGCCGCATTGAAGAAATTTTAAATGAAATTCTTGCCGCCGCAGATCGAGGCGTTGACTGCGCCATTCTGGCCGATGCCGTCGGCAGCAGGAGTTTTTTTGAAAGCGATTGGGTAGAGATACTGCGCCAAGCAGGCATTGAAGTACATACCTCATTGCCTGTCGGCATTTGGCGTACATTATTTACGCGTACCGACCTGCGCAACCACCGCAAAATCCTCGTTATCGACAGCAAAATCGGTTACACCGGCAGCTTCAACCTCGTCGACCCGCGCTATTTCAAACAAAACTCCGGCGTCGGAGAATGGGTCGATGTCATGATGCGCTGCACAGGGCCTATGGTTTTGGAACTGTCTGCCGTCTTCTTCGCCGACCTTGCCGTCGAAACCGATGAAAACCTCCAAAACGTACAAACATACCTCAACCAAGCCCAAAGCCTGCTGCCCCAAATCCTTCCTGAAAAAATGCAGCAAGGCGATATCGTTGCCCAAATCATTCCATCCGCCCCCGAGCAAGGCAGCTTCGTTATTTACGAAACCATCATCAGCGCCATCTATGCCGCCACCAAACAAATCACGATTACCACCCCCTACTTTGTCCCCGACGAGCCGCTTCTCATGGCATTAACCGTTGCCGCCAAACGCGGCGTCAAAGTGACCCTGATACTGCCTGCCAAAGTCGATTCACTGATGGTTCGCTACGCCTCACGCGCCTACTACCCTATGTTGCTGGAAGCCGGCGTCAAAATCGCCATGTTTGAAGGCGGTCTTCTACATGCCAAAACCATGACTATTGACGAAGACTACTCCCTCTTCGGTACGGTCAACATGGACATGCGCAGTTTCTTCCTCAACCTAGAAATCAGCCTCGCCATCTACGATCGTGATACCACCAAACAAATCTGCAACCTCCAACGCAGCTACCTTAAAAACAGCAGCTACATTGCCATCAAATCATGGCAACAACGCTCCAAACTCCGCGACCTCGTGGAAAATGTCGTCCGCCTGATGAGTCCTTTACTGTAAAACATAAATATTTAAGCCGTCTGAAAAATACTTTTCAGACGGCCTTTTTTATATATAAAAATTATATCGTTCTTTTATTTTAAATCAGATGCTTAAGCGATCATTTACACCAACCAAACAAACCAATACCTATCCCTATTCCAAACTGCATGGTTACAAATAATTTGACAAAATCATTTTTAGGGATATAATATTTCTCATATATAATTTTTGTTATATATGTTTATTTATAGACAATCCATTCTGAAACAAGGAGCAATAAAATGAAACGAAACTTGGGTACTTTGGATCGCGTAATCCGTATTGTTATCGGTGTCGCACTGATTGCTGCAGCCGCTACCGGACAAATTGGCTGGTGGGGTTGGCTGGGCATCATCCCCCTGGGTACAGCACTGATTGGCAACTGCGCGCTGTACAGCTTATTGGGCATCAACACCTGCCGCATCAACAAAAAATAAAGAAGGCAAAACATGAGTACGGTCGGACAACTCCCGCAAATCAAGCCTTCCGAAGCAATGGCAAAAATCCGTGAGGGCGCGTTGGCAGTGGACATCCGAAGCCAAGTCGAATATCGGGGCGGGCATATTGTCGGTGCATTATCCCTTCCGCTTGAACAGCAGCGAGACAAACTGCCCGATGATACAGCCCCATGCCTGATTTTTTATTGCCTGAGCGGTAAACGTACAACACGGGCAGAAACAATATTGTCAACGCTTGGCCAAGGTCGCGAATGTTATATTCTAGAAGGCGGCTTACTGGCATGGAAAGCTGCAGGGCTTCCTATTGTTGCCGACCGTGCCGCACCGGATATCATGCGGCAGGTGCAAACCATTGCGGGCAGTTTGATTCTGTTGGGCGTGCTGGCAGGTTGGCTGGTATCGCCTTGGTTTTATCTGATAGACGTGATGGTCGGCGCAGGCCTATTAACGGCTGGACTAACCGGATTCTGCGGCATGGCACGACTACTGGCCAAAATGCCATGGAATCATTAAGCAAAGGCCGTCTGAAAGTTGCTGCTGCGGCAGTTATGACTGATAATGCGACCTTCACATTTGCCGAAAAGGGCAAACCATGACCACTGCCGACAATCAACCGCCCTACGAAGAAGCCACCGATTTTCTCAAACTACTGGCCAATCCCAACCGTCTCGCCGTATTGTGCAAACTACATGAAAGGCCGCACAATGTAACCGAGTTGGCTGAATCATCCGGACTGCCGCAAGCAGCAATGTCCAGTCAATTAGCCCTACTGCGTGAAGCCGGCTTGGTATCGTTTGAAGTAAACCATCGGGAACGGCAATATTACATTGCCGACCCGAGGGTAACCGAGATGATACAGTTGCTGTATTCCTTTTTCTGCGCAGATAAACCTTGAAATGTTGCCGAAATAGGATAGCCCCAAAATCTATCTATTTATAATTTTAAAGGCCGTCTGAATCTTTTTCAGACGGCCTTTACTATAATTTTTAGTCTTGCCATATCATCTCGTGTTTAGAACCATAAGTAATCTTCTTGATATTGCTTTCAAGAGCAATTTCTTTATCTAATGTTCCTGAGTATTCCGAACCTGCTAATTTTTGAAATAAAGTAATATTCAGCTCATCGTTGCGGCTAGTTATTTTGATATCTGAAATACCCATTGCACTATTGCCTAATAAGCCTGTCAAATGCACCTGCCTATTCCCCTTAGCTTCATTGACAGTAATTTTAAAATTCCAAATATCTTCCAACTTAATTTCATCATTAGAGAAAAAGCAGCCGGATAAAATCAAGCCTGTTACTCCCAGCATCATTACCCTCATTTTCATAATAATTCCCTGTTCGATTTAGTAATCTCAAAACTGACAGTTTCAGTATTTTCAGACGGCCTTTTCCTAACCTTTCTACTTAACCATCACCCTTTCTTTCAAAGTCTTCAATACGTTCTTCACCGTATTAATCCGTACTTCGATATTTTCCATCTCTGCGGTAAATCGCAGCTTATCCGCGCCGGCAAGGCGATATTTTTTGTCGTTCTGAATCAGCAGGATGATTTCGGTTGGATCGACATTGTTGTTTTTGCCAAAGGTTATCGTTACCGCTTCGCTGGTCGCATCAATGGCGTCTATACCCAATTCTTTTGCGGCAAGCCGCAGGTGGTGGCTTTCGATGAGGGTTTTGACAGGTTGTTCGGGCAGGCCGAAGCGGTCGACGAGTTCTTCGTGTATGGCGTTGATTTGTTGTACGGTTTCGCAAACGGCGAGGCGTTTGTAGAGGACGAGCCGTTCGTGGATGTCGGGGCAGTAGCTTTCGGGCAGCAGGGCGGGGCTGTGCAGTTTGATTTCGGTGGTGATACCCAACGGTGCGTCGAGGTCGGGCTGGCGGCCTTTTTTGAGGTCGCGCACGGCTTGTTTGAGCATTTCGGTGTAGAGCGTGAAGCCGACCTGTATCATTTCGCCGGATTGCCCTTCGCCGAGGATTTCGCCTGCGCCGCGGATTTCTAAATCCTGCATGGCGAGGGTGAAGCCTGCGCCGAGTTCGTCTGCCGCCGCGATGGCGTCGAGGCGTTTTTCTGCGTCTTTGGTGATGTATTCGGGCGTGAGCAGGTAGGCGTAGGCTTGGTGGTGGCTGCGGCCGACGCGCCCGCGAAGCTGGTGCAGCTGCGCCAGTCCGAATTTGTCGGCGCGGTTGATGATGATGGTGTTGGCGTTGGGGATGTCGATGCCGGTTTCGATGATGGTGGAACAGAGCAACACGTTGAATCTTTGCTGCAAAAAGTCGCGCATGACTTGTTCCAGCTCGCGCTCGCGCAGTTGTCCGTGCGCTACGCCGATGCGGGCTTCGGGCAGCAGGGTTTCCAGCCGCTCGCGCATATTTTCAATCGTATCCACTTCATTGTGCAGGAAAAATACCTGCCCGCCACGTTTGAGTTCGCGCAACACGGCTTCGCGCACGCTGCCTTCGCTGAACGGTTTGACAAAGGTTTTGACGGCGAGGCGGCGGCTGGGTGCGGTGGTAATCAGCGAGAAGTCGCGCAGACCTTCGAGCGCCATGCTGAGGGTGCGCGGAATCGGCGTGGCGGTCATGGTGAGGATATCGACATTGGCGCGCAGGCGTTTGAGCTGCTCTTTCTGGCGCACGCCGAAGCGGTGTTCTTCATCAATAATCACTAAACCTAAGTTTTTGAATTTTATGTCGTCCTGCACCAATTTGTGCGTGCCGATAACGATATCGACCGTGCCGTCCGCCATGCCTTCCAGCGCGGCTTTGGTGGCTTTACTGTTGTTGAAACGCGAAAGGCTGGCGACTTTCACGGGGAAATCGGCGAAACGGTCGGCGAAGTTTTGCGCGTGCTGCTCGACCAAAAGCGTGGTCGGCGCGAGTACGGCGACCTGTTTGCCGCCCATCACCGCCACAAACGCGGCGCGCAGCGCGACTTCGGTTTTGCCGAAGCCGACATCGCCGCACACAAGGCGATCCATCGGCTTCGCCTGCGTCAAATCTTTAATCACGGCGGCGATGGCGGCGGCTTGGTCTTCGGTTTCCTCGTAGCCGAAGCCGTCGGCAAACGCCTGATAGTCCAACTCGTTGATTTCAAACTTGTGTCCCGATTGGGCGGCGCGCTGGGCGTAGAGATTGAGCAACTCGGCTGCGGTGTCGCGCGCTTTCTCAGCGGCTTTGCGTTTCGCCTTGTTCCACGCGCCGCTGCCAAGTTTGTGCAGGGCGACGTTTTCATGCGCCTGACCGGAGTAACGACTGATTAAATGCAATTGCGAAACAGGCACATAAAGCTGCGCTTCGCCCGCGTATTCGAGCAACATCATTTCGTTGGTTTCGCCGCCCAAGTCCATTGTGACCAAGCCCATATATCGGCCGATGCCGTGTTCTTCGTGTACAACAGGATCGCCGATATTGATTTCGGCAAGGTCGCGTAACAGGCCGTCTGAAACAGCAGCGTGCTTCTTGCGATGATGTTTGCGCGAGCGGGCAACATATTGATAAAGATCGGATTCGGTAATAACCGCGATGTTTTGATCTTCTAATTTAAACCCGTAAGCCAACGGCGCCACTGTAATCATCAGCGGCTCATGCGCCGACAAAAAGCCCTGCCAGTCGGACACAGGTTTGGCTTTCAAACCGTTTTGCTGCAAGAAGCCGAGCATGGTTTCGCGCCGTCCCAGACTTTCGGCGCACAGCAAAATCCGTCCTTCAAAGGTCGTCTGAAAATCCTTCAATGCCTGCAACGGCTCGTCGGATTGGCGGTTGACGGCAAGGTCGGGCAGGGTGTGTTCCTTGCCGGAAACATCGGGCAGCACCTGTCCGTAGTTTTTCAGACGGCCTGCAAATACATCGGTAGAGAGATACAAATACTGTGGAAGCAAAGGCGGATAGGTTTCGTCGCCCTGCGCCATCGCGTAACGCGATTTGACGTCGCTCCAAAAGCGGTTTGCCTCGGCGTGAACGTCGCCCAAAGAGACAAACAGCGCATCTTCGCCGATATAGTCAAACAGCGTTTCCAGCTCGTTTTCAAAAAACAGCGGCAGATAATATTCCACGCCCGCGCCGAAATGGCCGTTGCTGACGGCTTTGTACACGGCGGCATCGTTCGGATTGCCATCGACTTCCTCGCGGAAGCGGCTGCGGAAGATTTTTTGCGCCTCGCTGTCGGTGGGGAACTCGTGCGCCGGCAGCAGGCGGATTTCGGAAACGGGGGAGATGGTGCGCTGCGTTTCTGTATCAAAGGTTTTGATGCTGTCGATTTCATCGTCGAACAAATCGATGCGGTAAGGCATTTCGCTGCCCATCGGGAACAAATCGACAATGCCGCCGCGCACGGCAAATTCGCCCGCCGCGACAACATGGGAAACATGGTTGTAGCCCGCATCCACCAAATCGGTTTTCAGACGACCTATATCCAAAGTCTGACCCGTTTTCAGCCAAAACGTGCGCCCCGCCAGAAACGGCACGGGCGGCAGCTTCTGCATCGCCGTGGCAACCGGCACGAACAACACGTCCGCCGCGCCGCTCTTAATCTGCCACAACGCCGACAGCCGCTCCGACACCAAGTCCTGATGCGGCGAAAAACGCTCGTAAGGCAGCGTTTCCCAGTCCGGCAGGAACACCGCCGTGTCGTGCGGACGGAAAAACCGCCATGCCGTCTGAAGGCGCAACGCCTGTTCCGCATCTTGGGTCAAGACAACCTTGAGCTGCTTATGCGGCAGATAACGCGCCAAAGCCAAGGGCAGCGAGCCTTGAGACAGATTGAGCCAACGGGATTTTTCACGGTGTTTGGGAATCGGATAAGTCATGACAAAACAGTTTGTAATAAGTAAATACAAGCACCATAGGCCGTCTGAAAAATTTTCAGACGGCCTTTAGCGATCAAATAGATTTTCAATTTTACTGGATACAGGTTTAAAAGAATATAAGGCCTTACATTCAGACAGCCACGCCTGCCAGTTTTCCAATAAATCCGGTTATCACCAATGCCGCAACGCCCCATAAGCACACGCGCAAAACGGCAGGAACGACAGGCGCGCCACCAAGTTTGGCGGAGACATAACCCAGTCCGGCCAGTCCGCATAAAGTGGAAACTGCCAAGGCCGGAACAATGGCGGTAGAAGCCGTCAACGCGACCAGTAAAGGCAAAATCGCGCCGGCACAAAATGAAGCGGCAGAAGCCAGCGCGGCCTGCATGGGTTGGGCGGCAGAGGTTTCGGTAATGCCGATTTCATCACGAGCGTGGGCGGCGAGCGCATCGTGTTCCATCAATGCTTTGGCCACCTCTGCGGCGAGCGGGTCGGACAAACCGCGACGGCGGTAAATTTCAGTCAGCTCTTCCAACTCCGCATCAGGATTATTTGCCAATTCGTAGCGTTCTTTGTGCAAATCGGCTTTTTCCGTATCCGATTGACTGGACACAGAAACATACTCCCCCGCCGCCATTGACACCGCGCCCCCGATAAGCGCCGAAACGCCCGTCAACAGCAGGGTTTGGAAATCTGGCGCGGCTGCGGCTACGCCCGTTAACAGTGAGGCAGTGGAAATCAGGCCGTCATTGGCACCCAATACGCTTGCCCGAAGCCAGTTGTTGCGGTCGCTGAAATGGCGTTCGCTGTGGTATGAATACATATATACTCCGATAAATTGGCTGTTTCCAGATGATGATAACATTGTATTGTTTTTTGAAATCAATGTCAGTTTATCCCTTCAGATCAAGCATTCTTAAATCTTTCTGCTGCCATTTCAAACCATAAAAACCAACACTCCTCTTTGGAATTTTCAGACGGCCTGAACGCTTTTACAAGCAAATTTATTGTTCCAAGTCATGGCATTATCACAAGGCAGTTTTGTGCTGCTTGGTTTATCCGCTTAAAGATGCTATCTTTATGAATCTTTCCACTCCTCAATCCATTGAAAGGATGTATCATGGCCGAAGAAAACAAAATCAAAGTAAACGATTTGCCTGAAGATAAAAAAGAGCAAACCGAAGAAACCGAACTGCCCGTTATCAATAACGAAGAAAAACGCGGCGGTCACAGCGAAGGCGGTTGCTGCGGCGCATGCGGCGGCTAATCTTCTCGACAAAGCCTCAAGGCCGTCTGAAAAGTCTTACTTTTCAGACGGCCTTTTCCTTTCTAAACACTTACAGGTAAATCAATGAAAGGATGCAGGAGAAGAATTTAAACCCAACCGCGTTTGTGCTACATTCACATCTTTACAAACCACAACAATCTGCACACGCAGACACACAAGGAAGAAAAAAATGTTTTGGTATATCGTCGGCTTTTTCGCCATTATCGTTTCCCTACTCGCCCTCTGGGTCAACGCCAGCGCGTTCGGTATGCAAGAGGACGGCACGCCGCAATCCGAATACGAAAAAATGTTGGGCCTGGGCGCAAAGCTGAAAGACAAAGATACAGTTGCCAAGGAACGCGAAGCGGCGCGCTTTCATCCTGACGATTAAGCCTTATTAACTGGACAATCTTGCCGAACTGGGCTAATGTTCCAAACGCATAATGCACACCAACACAACTATACGAGAAGGTAAGAGAAATGACTGTACGAATCGAACACGATTTACTGGGCGACCGCGAGATCCCTGCTGAAGTATATTGGGGCATCCATACTTTGCGTGCCATTGAAAACTTTAAAATTTCCACACAAAAAATTTCCGACGTACCGCAATTTGTCCGCAGCATGGTCATGGTTAAAAAAGCCACTGCGCAAGCCAACGGCGCATTGGGTGCCATCAAGCCGGAAATCGCGGCCGCCATCGAAAAAGCCTGCGATGAAGTATTGGTCAAAGGCCGCTGCCTCGACCAATTCCCATCCGACGTTTATCAAGGCGGCGCAGGTACTTCGGTCAACATGAATACCAACGAAGTCATTGCCAACCTCGCATTGGAAGTCTTGGGACACGAAAAAGGCCACTACGACATCGTCAATCCGATGGATCATGTCAACGCCAGCCAATCCACCAACGACGCCTACCCTACCGGCTTCCGCCTTGCCGTATATTACAGCATCGGCGAATTGCTCGACAAACTAGCCGTCCTGAAAAACGCCTTTGCCGCCAAAGCCGAAGAATTTAAAGACGTTTTGAAAATGGGCCGCACCCAGCTTCAAGATGCCGTACCAATGACTGCCGGCCAAGAGTTTCAATCTTTCCAAGTATTGTTGGAAGAAGAAATCCTCAACCTCGACCGCACCCGCTCCCTGCTGCTTGAAGTCAACCTCGGCGCCACTGCCATCGGTACGGGCGTGAATACGCCTAAAGGCTATGCGGCTTTGGTCGTTGAGAAACTTTCCGAAGTCAGCGGTCTGCCTTGCAAACTGACTGAAAACCTCATCGAAGCGACCTCCGACTGCGGCGCATATGTGATGGTACACGGCGCATTGAAACGCACAGCCGTCAAACTGTCCAAAATCTGTAACGACTTGCGCCTGCTCTCTTCCGGTCCGCGCGCCGGTTTGAAAGAAATCAACCTGCCTGAATTGCAGGCCGGTTCTTCCATCATGCCCGCCAAAGTCAATCCCGTGATTCCTGAAGTCGTCAACCAAGTTTGCTTCAAAGTCATCGGCAACGACACCACCATCACTTTCGCAGCCGAAGCAGGTCAGTTGCAGCTGAACGTTATGGAACCGGTAATCGCCCAATGTATGTTTGAAACCATTTCCCTCTTGGGCAACGCTGCTGTCAACCTGTTCGACAAATGCGTCAAAGGTATTACGGTCAACCGCGAAATCTGCGAACACTACGTCTTCAATTCCATCGGTTTGGTCACTTATCTGAACCCATACATCGGCCACCGCAATGGCGACTTGGTCGGCAAAATCTGCGCCCAAACCGGCAAAGGCGTACGCGAAGTCGTACTGGAGCGCGGTCTGTTGAGCGAAGAAGAACTCAACCGCATCCTCTCCCCGGAAAACCTGATGAACCCTCATCTGTAATCAGGATTTGAAATCAAAGGCCGTCTGAAACTTTAAACGTTTAAAGTTTCAGATGGCCTTTTCGTATTGATATTGATATTTATCGAATTTTTTTTGCGAAATTCAGAATTTAAAGATAGCCTGACCGTCAGGTTTGATTTAACATGGTGTTGCCCCAGCCTGTTTCCTCCTTAAGGTTATGCCGGTAATGATGCCTCAAAAGGAACCGGATATTGGAATAACATCTTCATTTATTAGGAAAACCAGATGAATCAAATTACACGCGAACAAATGCTGCAAGTATTCGAAAATCGCTGCTCCACCCGTTGTTACGATCCCAACAAAAAAATCAGCCAAGAAGATTTTGCAGCGATTTTAGAATTTGCCCGCCTCTCCCCAAGCTCTGTCGGCTCTGAGCCATGGAAATTCTTGGTGATTCAAAACAAAGCCCTGCGTGAGAAAATCAAGCCTTTCAGCTGGGGGATGCAATTCCAACTGGACGACTGCAGCCATCTGGTGATTATCCTTGCCAAGAAAAATGCCCGTTACGATACCCCGTTCTTCCGCAGTGTTGCCGAACGCAGGGGCCTGCAAGGAGAGCAACTGGAAAAAGCGTTGGCAAGATACAAAAGCTTCCAAGAAACCGACATTAAAATTGCCGACGACCAACGCGCACTCTTCGACTGGAGCGGCAAGCAGACCTATATTGCTTTAGCGAATATGCTCACAGGCGCAGCAGCCATCGGCATTGATTCCTGCCCAATAGAAGGCTTCAACTACGACAAAATGAACGAAGTATTGGCAGCAGAAGGCCTGTTTGATGCCAACGAATGGAGCGTATCCGTAGCGGCAACATTCGGCTATCGCGCCAAAGAAATCACCAAAAAATCGCGCAAACCGATTGAAGAAATGGTGACTTGGATCGAATAAGCAGTTTGCATTCTCAGGGCGGCGAATGTCGCCCTTTTACCTTTCTAAAAAGTGAAGCAAATTCCGTAACAACAAATGCTTCTAAATTTAAAATCAAAAAGGCCGTCTGAAACCCTGTGTCAGAAATCCTAGATTTCATTTCACAGCGTTTCAGACGGCCTGATTTAATACGCTTCTACTTAAAACGATACTTTCAAACTGCCGTAGAAGGCACGGCCATGCTCGTTGTAAGTTTGTGCGCCGGCAGTTGTACGATACAGTTTTTTGTCAAACAGATTGCTGATACCGCCACGGACGGCCACGCGTTTGTTCCAGTTGTAGCCTGCATTGATGCCCCAAATGCCGTAAGAGCCGACTTGGGTTTGGCTGTGTTCGGAAGACAACGCTGCCACGCCTGCACGAGGATTGCCGTCTCGTTCCAATCTATTAATCGCCACGCCACGCGGCTTAGTGCGACCATAGTGGGTAAAGGTCAGGTTGGCATCGAAGCGTTCGTTCGGCGTCCAAGACAATGTGCTGTTGATGGTGTGTTTCGGCACCAAAGACAATGGATTGCCTTGATAATCTTCGGATTTGTGCATGTAAGTGAAATTGTTGCTCCACTTGAGTGTGTCATGCAACGGAATCACCAAGTTGCCTTCGATACCCGAAATAGTCGCTTTCGGCGTATTTTCCCATTGCAGGAGCCAGTTGCCGATATTGCTGGTGGCAATAAGCTGGTCGCCGATCACGATTTTATTGCGGTACGCATTATGGAAATAAGTCGCGGAAGCCTGCCAGCCGTTTTTGTTGAACTCAAGACCAATCTCTTTATTGATGCTGGTTTCAGGTTTCAAATTGCTGTTGCCCATGTAGTAGCAGCGGACACTGTTCGGCGCATTGAGCGGACAACCCTGACCGCGTGTGTACAGGATAAAGTCAGGATTGGTTTGATACAAATTTGGCGCTTTGTACGCACGGGCAACACCGCCTTTGACCAACCAATTTTCGCCGATTTGATGCGAGAAGTTCAAAGCCGGACTCCAGTTGCTACCGCTGTCGCTGTTGTGGTCAAAACGGATAGCCGGAATCAGATGGGTTTTGTCGGTCAATGAAATATTGTCTTCAACGTAGGCTGCCCAGTTACGTTGCGAAGCCTTGCCGCCGCGCGTTGCGGAGATACCGTTAAACGCATCGGTTTTACCTTGGTCTTTAAATCCCTGACTATTGGAAGCAGGATCATCCAACTTACTGTCAGTAAATTCTGCACCGACCGTCAACACATTATCGACACCAAGTTTAAACGGAATATTCGCTTCGCTGCTGAAGCGCAGGTTTTTCAGACGGCTTTGAACAAAATCTAAGCCTGTATAGCTACCTTCCGGACCGCCGGCCAAACCTTCAGGCAAGTGGCTGTTGACTGTGCGCTCATAACTGATCACGTTTTTGGTATCGCCCCATTCCCATGCGCCATCATGCGTTAAAGAATAAGCAGAACGGTATAAGCGGGCAGTTTCGGCTTTGCCGTCGGCCAGAGAATTAACCAAAGCAGAACGCGGATTGCTGTTTTGCGTATCGCCGTTGTAGATATTGCCCTGACGGCTGTAACTGCTGTCCAAAATCAGCGTTTGCGCTGGGCTGATTTTCCATTGCAGACGGCCTGCAATGTCTTTATTGCGTACGCCTTCGACACCGGCCGCGCTATCATTGCCGTGTCCGGCATTAATATCGGCAGCATCTGCATCCGTTTTATTCAGGTTGCCGTAAATGCGGAAGCCCAAAGTATCTTGGATAATCGGTCCGCTCAAATTAAAGCCGATACGGCGGGTTGCGCCCTCTTTGCTGTTTTGCGGCTGATTGGCGTAAAGATTGACTTGGCCTTTAAATTCTTTAGACACTTTTTTGGTGACGATATTGACCACGCCGCCCATCGCGCCCGAGCCATAACGTGTTGCCGCCGGACCGCGCAAAACAGTAATGGATTCAATTTCCTCAACCGGCACCCAGTTGCTGTCGCCGCGCGTATTGCGTTCACCGCGCATACTGATACGCTCGGACTGGCGCGAATTAACCGGCTTGCCGTCAATCAAAATCAAAGTGTTTTCAGGACCCATACCGCGCAAGTCGATTTGGCGTTTGTTGCCACGCTGACCTGTTGCTGTATTGCCGGTCAGGTTGACACCCGGCATGGTGCGGACAAATTCGGAAATATCGTTGACGGCCGGACGCTTGTCGATATCGTCTTTAGAAATACGCGATACGCCAAGCGACTGTTGCAACTGCTTCTCAGCAGTAACGTAAACGGTATCGACTTCAGCCTGTTCAACAGCTTTCTCTTCAGCTGCGTGTGAGAATGCACTAATTAACGCCAAAGGCAAAATGGCGAGTGTGAATGTTTTCATTGCATCGTTTCTCTTTAACTTTGTTTGTTAAAAATCAAAATAAAAATTATTCGAGATTTTAAATAAACTTAACAGAGTTTTCAATGCAATTAAGAGTGATTTACAATTAAAAGTTAAATTGTGCTAATAGAAATAACAAAATACCAAACAACTAAAAAGGCCGTCTGAACCAGTATGAAACGAAATCCGAGATTCCTATCATACCGTTCAGACGGCCTTATTCAATTTTTAATTATTTGCCTGCTGCTTTTTGCAGAAGGGCATACAATTCGTCTTTGAGTTTGAGTTTGGCTTTTTTCAGCTCTTCAATCTCTTCGGCACCGCTGGTAACAGGATTGTTAACCAAACCAGTGATTTTATCGTCCAGCTCATTGTGCTCGTCAAACAAACGGGCAAAGTGTGCATCTTCTTGTTTCAGTTTAGAAATCAAATCGCGATATTCTGGAAACATTTTGTTTTCCTCTCTTGTTAATTAAATAAAAAAGTACTGCTGTCAAAAACTAGGACGAATCAATCTTTAGCTTCATTATAACAAACACGGGCGTTTTATCCAGTCTTTTTTAAGTCGAAACTGTTTTACATCAAAAATTAATAATATCAACATAAGTTAGCGCCAAAAATAGAAAGAAACGGCTTTATAGACGGCTTGCCGACTTGGGCATACAATCGGGTTTATGCGTTTACACAATGGCCGAACCACCCTATTCCGTCATATCAACGGCATGGACGGACAATTTATCCTGCTTGAGAACCATCCTTCATGGATGCCGGTCAATGATGCCGATTTCAACCATGCCGCACCCCTGCCCGACGGTTTGGCCGTGCATGAAGAATCGTTTTATCCATTTGAAAAAATAAATGCCGAATCGGCAGACAATATCAAAATCTTCAGCGAAGAAGCCCTACGGCTGGAGAAAGAACGATTAAATGCGGTAGCCTTGGTAGAACTGGCAAAAAATCTTAAAGCTGCCCAAGCAGAAGCCGATTTAGCCACGCTTCTGGAAAAAATGGATTTTCATTTAAAACAAGATGATATTTTCAAATAAACCCTTCAATCTCAGGCCGTCTGAAGCCAAACACCCGACACAATTGTTGACAATGCAAGAAAAATAGTTCATCTTGAACCAATCCGCAGCACTCCATCCTATATTTTCAGCCCATCACAAAGGAATCGAGAACATGTTTTCAAAAAGCGTTACCCTCGCACAATATGACCCCGATTTGGCAGCAGCCATCGCCCAAGAAGACAAGCGCCAGCAAGACCACGTCGAGCTGATCGCCTCTGAAAACTACGTCAGCTGTGCCGTTATGGAAGCCCAAGGTTCGCAATTGACCAACAAATACGCAGAAGGCTATCCTGGCAAACGCTACTACGGTGGCTGTGAATACGTTGATATTGTTGAACAATTAGCGATTGACCGCGTAAAAGAACTGTTTGGCGCCGCCTATGCCAACGTTCAACCACACTCCGGCTCTCAAGCCAACCAAGCCGTGTACGCTTCTGTTTTGAAACCGGGCGACACCATTTTGGGTATGTCTCTGGCACACGGCGGCCACTTGACCCACGGCGCAAGCGTTAACATCTCCGGCAAACTCTACAACGCCATTACTTATGGTTTGGATGAAAACGAAGTTCTCGATTATGCCGAAGTAGAACGCTTGGCTCTTGAACACAAACCCAAAATGATTGTGGCCGGTGCATCTGCCTATGCGTTGCAAATCGACTGGGCAAAATTCCGCGAAATCGCCGATAAAGTCGGCGCATACCTCTTTGTCGACATGGCGCACTATGCCGGCTTGATTGCCGGCGGTGAATATCCTAACCCAGTGCCATTCTGCGACTTCGTCACCACCACCACCCACAAAACCCTGCGCGGCCCTCGCGGCGGTGTGATTTTGTGCCGTGACAATACCCACGAAAAAGCGCTGAACTCTGCCATCTTCCCAAGCCTGCAAGGCGGTCCGCTGATGCACGTTATCGCCGCCAAAGCCGTAGCGTTTAAAGAAGCGTTGCAACCTGAGTTCAAAGAATACGCAAAACAAGTGAAAATCAATGCTGCCGCCATGGCGGAAGAGTTGGTTAAACGCGGTTTGCGCATCGTTTCCGGCCGTACCGAAAGCCACGTTTTCCTCGTTGACCTGCAACCGATGAAAATCACCGGTAAAGCCGCCGAAGCCGCTTTGGGCAAAGCACACATCACCGTCAACAAAAACGCTATTCCGAATGATCCGGAAAAACCATTCGTGACTTCCGGTATCCGCATCGGCTCCGCCGCCATGACCACACGCGGCTTTAACGAAGCCGACGCGCGCGTATTGGCGAACTTGGTTGCCGACGTATTGGCCAATCCCGAAGACGAAGCCAACCTCGCAAAAGTCCGTGAACAAGTAACTGCTTTGTGCAATAAATATCCGGTTTACGGCGCATAAGCATTTTCGACTTGAATAAAATATCAGGCCGTCTGAATGTTCAGACGGCCTTTTTTTATTTCAACTTTTCTTTTAAATTTCAAAACTGTTTGCTTCGCTGACTTTGCATACCATGCCTGCCGCGATAGTATGGTTGGTGGCTTCGTATGCGGCAGCGGCGAGTTTTGAAACTGATACTACCGATGTCGTTGAGCTTGAGCGTTTCGGCGGATTCGGCAGCGCGGTTAAGTTTGTCTACTTCTCGTGATTTCTCAAACTGAGTGCTACTTTAAACAGGCCGTCTGAAAAAAATGGGAAAGAATGTTTGGTTGTTAAAAAAGCTGTTTTCGTTATATCGCAAAGCTATAGGATATTGCCTCACGCCATCCGTTTTTTCCGGGTCGCCAACCAACACACAATCGACCCTAAGCACACCATTCCTGCCCCCTGCCAAAACGTCATGGACAAAGGCGCGCTAATCAAAAACGATGACACTACCGCAGACAATACGGGAATGAAATAGGATGCGCCGGCCAATACGGTCAGGTTGCCGCGCGAAATACCGATATTCCACACCGCATAGCCCAAACCCATACAAGCTGCAGCGGCAACGGCATAGCCGATCGATACAGTATCAAAATTCAACGTATTCGCGCCGCTGAGAAAGTATTCGATCCACAACAATATCGACACCAGCGCAAAGAAGAAGCCAACGCTGCTGCCCTCTGCTTTCACCCTTGCCGTAAGCGTGCAATACGCCGCCCAAAGCACGGCATCTACAAATGCCATGATATAGCCGCCGGGATTGGTGCGGACATTGTGGTAGATGCCGGAAACCGACAAGCCGACATCGCCCCCCAGTACAGTGGCGATTCCAAAAAACGACAGTACAAAGCCGATGACTATCCACCATTTTGACGGCTGTTTGTTGAAATATACCGCCCCGACGATGGTAAACGTCGGCCACAAATAATTGACCATGCCGATTTCCACCGCCTGTCTTGCGTTTTGCGCGAAACCGACCGACAGCGACAAACACAATTCGCAGCCGACAAAAAACACGCTCGCCCAAAACAAATAGCTGCGGTTGTAATTGCGCAAATACGGCCGGCCGAAAATCAGCCAAATCAATACGGTGGACAGGGTGTACATCATTGCCGCGCCGCCCACTGCCCCCATATGCAGGCTCAAAGAGCGTATCAGTGAAATAACAAAGCTCCACAAAGCAACGGCAAGCAGCCCGATGGCAGTGGCTTGTTTAGATGAAATATTTTGAGATAAGAAATGAATCATGGCGTATGTGCTGAAGATGGTTTTATTAGGTTTATCGTAGTTTGAATATATCGTTTCTACATTAATTATTTTAACGTTTTCAAGGCCGTCTGAAAATGATTGTTTCAGACGGCCTTCTATTTGCAATTAGTCCTAAATATGACTATAATCCGCATCCAATTAGTCAAATTTGAGACCAATTTCATGAACCAGCTTGATCAACTCGGTATGCGCATCAGCCACATAGACAGCGCATTCGACCAATGGATTAAACAGCAAAATACCAACTACAACACCTTAGCCGTTCTCTACACTTTGGCTACCGAAGGCAGCCGCACTCAAAAATACATAGGCGAAGAATGGAGCCTGCCCAAGCAAACCGTTTCCGGCACATGCAAAACGCTGGCAGAACAAGGCTTGCTGACATTTCACGAAAGCGAACAAGACAAACGCGAACGCTTATTGTCGCTGACCGAGCAAGGCAAGAAATCTGCCGCACCATTGGTGCAAAACATGCAGGAGTTCAGCAAACGAATTTTTACCGCCTTCGGTGAAAAACGTGCAGCCCGGCTGTTTGCCGATTTGGACGCGTTGGCCGAATTAATGGCGCAAACCCTCAATACTAAATAAGGAGGGCAACCATGTGGAAAATGTTGAAACACATCGGTCAAACACACCGCCGCAAACTCATCACAACCTTCTCTCTCGTCGGCTTGGATAATCTGCTCTTGCTGGTATATCCCGTGTTTGGCGGCTGGGCGATTAATGCCGTTATGGAAGGCAACGTCTGGCAGGCAATGTTGTATGGTGTGGTGGTTTTATTAATGTGGCTGGTCGGCGCCGCCCGCCGAGCAGCCGATACGCGTACGTTTACCAAAATCTATACCGAAATCGCCGTCCCGGTCGTTTTGGAACAGCGCAAACGAGAAGTACCGCATTCCGCCATTACCGCACGCGTTGCCCTATCGCGCGAGTTTGTCAGTTTTTTTGAAGAACACCTGCCCATCGCTGCTACTTCGCTGGTCTCCATCTTCGGTGCATGTATGATGCTGCTGATATTGGAATTTTGGGTGGGCGTATTGGCTGTCGCGCTACTTGCCCTGTTTTTATGGTTGCTGTCGCGTTTTGCCGCCATCAGCGAAAATCTATATTTCCGTTTAAACAACCGGCTTGAACGCGATAACCACCTTATCCGCGACGGCAACAAGCATCAGTTCTACCGCCACTATGGCTGGGCTGCCAAACTACGCGTGCTGATTTCCAACCGCGAAGCCTTAGGCTATCTCAGTATCGGCATAGCGATGAGCGTATTGTTCGGCTTCGCCTTTATACACATGACGCTTAAAGGCTATGGCAGCGCCGGCCATATCTATTCCGTCAGCACTTATTTATGGATGTTTGCAATGAGTTTGGACGATGTACCGCGCTTGGTCGAACAATACTCCAATCCAAAAGATATCGGGCAACGCGTTGAACTCTCAGAAGAAAACAATCTTTCCAAGGCCGTCTGAAACCTTAACACACTATCAGGACATATTATGAGTTGGTTTTATTTAATCTTAGCCGGTATGATGGAAATCGGCTGGCCATTGGGCTTAAAGCTGGCACAACAGGAAGGCTACCGCTGGCATGGCTTTGCCGCCGCGCTTGCCTGCATCGTCGGCAGCGGATACCTCCTTTACCTTGCCCAAAAAAGTATTCCGATGGGTACAGCCTACGCCGTCTGGACAGGCATAGGCGCGGCAGGGGCATTTTTGGTAGGCGTTGTATTTTTCAACGATGCCGCCAACTTCGGCCGCTGGCTCGGCGCATTTCTCATCATCTCCGGCGTCGTAGTGATGAAACTCTCCAGCGGAAACTGAAAATCTCGTTTCTATTAAATCTAAGGCCGTCTGAACGAGCATGTTCAGACGGCCTAATACCTTCCCGAATATAACGAAATCATCTTAAATTAAAACCAAGCATTCTTTCCTTTTTTCAGACGGTCTGTTTAAAGAGCCTGCTCGGATTGTTATCAATTCACCCGGTTTTGCATTATAATTGTGCAAATTTGACTCACTCGAAAGAAAATAAATTGGAAGGATTACAACAACTTGTAGATTTATTAGTGGGTTTTGTCGATTGGATATTGAAATTACTGGCATTCTTGTTTTAAACTACGTTCCATTCTTTTATAGATTAAAGACGTATTTTCATCATGCAAACCGCGCAACGCTCTGCTACTTTCTTCTATTGGTACCACACAAACGTGCGGTACTTTTTTGCGCTTGTCTGAAACAGACCAAGTTGAAAATACGCAAATTAGAGCCGCCTCATTTGAGCGGCTTTTTTTATACCCATCATGGCCGCTTAAATCCACCCATTTTTAAGAAATAAGGAATACAGCCATGACTGCCTCAACTAAAATCCACAGCCAAACCCAAATGTTACACACCTGCCGCATGGTCGTTGACAGCAACAGCCACCACAGTATGCTCAACATGCACACTTTGCCTGATTCGCCTGACAGCCTCATCAGCGAAGCCCTGATTCCGCAAGTGCGCACCATCGCGACTTTGATTGCCGCAGAGCGCCACGACTTCAATCAAAGCAGCCCCAACGTTTTTACTGATGAAGCGGATTTCTTCGCAGCACGTATTTTGGTTCTAGGCGTACGCCGTTTCCATTTGGATATTACCCTGCTGCCTATGCTCAAAACCGCCAACAAACGCGCCGAAGCTTTCGCCAAACGCCATCACATGCCCTTCTCTCCCGCTGAAATGCAAATGTCCCTGCACACCCGCCGCCCTGCCAACCTGCTGATTATCGAAACCGAACACGAAATGCCTGCACTGGGCAATTTGGCTGCCAACAGCCGTGCATTTGCAGCGCAACTGTCCAATATTATTTTGTAAAACCACTTGAAAAACAGGGAAATGGTTTAATATTAGGCAAACACACTCCGCCGAAATCTCGGCAAAGACAAACCTCTCTCAGGAAAAACAATGAAAAAACTGATTGCCTTAGCCGCCCTTTCCACTTTTGCCCTCGCTGCCTGCAAAGACAATACCCAAGCACAGCTTGAGCAACAACAAAAACAAATCGAAGCATTGCAACAACAGTTGGCACAACAAAACGGCCAACAAGAAGACAATACGGTTTACCAGCTCACGCCTAAAGCCGTGAAAGACACCATTCCTGCCGAAGCACAAGCCAACGGCAACAACGGCCAACCGGTAACCGGTACAGACGGCCAACAATACATCTATGACCAATCCACCGGCAGCTGGCTGCTGCAAAGCTTGGTGGGCGCGGCAGCCGGTGCATTTATCGGCAACGCATTGGCGAACAAATTCACACAGGCACGCAATCAAAACAGCCCGATTGCCCGTCAAGCCCGTGCCAACTATTATCAAACCGCACGTCCAAACGGACGCACCAGCCAACAACTGAATACGCGCACCCTGCGTGCCCAACAGCAAAATGCGCAACAACAAAACGCTCAACAGCAACAGCGTTACCGCGAAACCGCGCGCCAGCCTTCCAACTACCGCCGACCAAGCATGGGGCGGGGCTTTGGCCGCCGTCGCTGATTCGGTTTATATTCCATCTTTGATATAAACGCTCCCAATATAAAAGGCCGTCTGAAAATCAGATTTTCAGACGGCCTTTAGTTTTCTCTATTTTCTCATTGCAGACTTGTGGGTCTGTCTGTATGAGTTATGCCCAAAAGTCTCGCGGAGCGTCCAATACGGGTTTGACGATACCTGTACGGATGGCAAAATCGCCAAAACCTTCATCATCCAAACGGTTTTGAGACCAATCTGCCACCCAGCCTTCGACAATTTCAAGGATTTCAGGTTCGGTAATGTTTTCTTTAAACAGGCGCGGAATGCGCGTGCCTTCGCGGTTGCCGCCTGCGTAAAGGTTGTAGAGGCCGATGGCTTTGCCGACCAAACCGATTTACGCCAGCATGGCGCGACCGCAACCGTTGGGGCAACCGGTTACGCGCAAAACGATGTATTCGTCTTCCAAGCCTGTCCTTCGGTTGATATATAAAAAGGCCGTCTGAACTTTACTTTCAGACGGCCTTGATATTGAACAGGACAAACCGATTAGGCTTGTTTGTTCCAACGTTCGATAGATTCTTTGATGACTTGTTTCGCTTCTTCTACATCACCCCAAGATTCAACTTTAGTGGTACCTGCTTTTTTCAGGTCCTTGTAGTGGTTGAAGTGAAACTCGATTTGTTTGATCAGTTGTTGGGGCAAATCGGCCAAAGTTTTGTAGGCGTTGCCGTTGTTGCGGTCGTCGGCTGGAACGCAAACGATTTTGTCGTCCACTTCGCCGTCGTCAACGAATTTCATCACGCCGATAACGCGTGCTTCCAAGAAAATACCGGTTGCCAAAGGCTGCTCGGTAACCAGCAATACGTCCAATTCGTCGCCGTCTTCGTCCAAAGTTTGCGGAATGAAGCCGTAGTTGGTCGGTTTGGCGAAAATTGCCGGTTCAACGCGGTCGAGTTGGAACGCGGCTAATTTGCGGTTCCATTCGATTTTGTGGTTGCTGCCCGCTGGGATTTCGTTGACAACGTTGATGATGCCGCCGTCCACATCGCCCGGAGTCAGGATTTTGTTGAAGTCTGCCATGATGGTTTCCTTTGATTTTAAAGAGAGTCAAACGGCGAAAGTATAGCAAACCCAAGGCCGTCTGAAAATGTGAAACTGTCGTATTCAGACGGCCTTTTTGGCATTCAGCCTTTTGACCAGTTCTAAAATTGCGCGTTTATTGGAAGGGGAAAACACTTTTTCCGCCGCTTCTTCCGCACTAAACCAACCGTAGGCAACGTGTTCGTCCGGTTGCAGCATGATGGGCGTATCACGCGGAATTTGGGCGGAGAAGATGTGTTCGCGGTTTTCAAAAACGCCTTTTGGATAGCGATGGCGCCAGTGATGATAGATTTCATAAACGGTGCTGTCGTGCCAGTTTTCCAGCTGGCCGTCTGCAAGGCGGATACCGGTTTCTTCCCACACTTCGCGCCATGCGGTTTCTTCGATACGCTCGCCCTCTTCCAAGCTGCCGGTAACCGACTGCCAAAAACCTTGCGGCGCCGTGCGTTCAATCAGCAGGATATTGCCGTCTTTATCATGCAAAACAACCAAAGCGGATACAGGATACTTCAAAGGCTTACCGCTCATGACTTGTCCTTGCCGGATTGATTGGGGAGGCTGATTTTTTGTAGTAAGTAAGCCAAAAGGTTTTCCATGTATCACTCAAAAATGGGAAATTGATATTCAGACGGCCTTTGCCGGAAATCCGCAAAGGCCGTCTGAAATTATACCTGATTTAACTGCGCCAGTTTCCAAGACACCAGCTCTGCTGCTTCTTCCGGCGAGTTGGCCTTCAACCCTACTTCGCCAAAATACGAAATTTTAGGCAAATCACACAAAAACTTATCGACGTCTTGCGCCGTCAAAAAACGGCCGTGCAAATCAAATCCGACATTTAAAGCACGCCCTTTGATTGCCGCCACCCTGTCATGCAAATGGCCGTACAGGTGATACCAGCCTCTGTGGCAGCCGTCCCATTCGTTAATCGGGTAGTGGAACAAAATCAGCGTGTTGTCTATCTCGTCCAATTCCAGTTTTCGGTAGGTTCGGGCGGATGATAGCAGCGGATGACCGTCGTGTTTGACGGTTTCAAACAGGTATTTGTTGTGGCGGCGGATGATGTCGTCGTGGTTGCCGTAAATCAGGTGGTGCTTGCCGTTGAGGCGCGATAGGACGGCGGCGATTTTTTTGATGTCGTGGGCGAAAGACAAATCGCCCAAGTTGTATACGTCGTCGTCGGGGGAAACAGTGTTGTTCCATGTTTCGATTAGGTATTCGTCCATGTCGGCGATGTTGTCGAACGGGCGGAACTGCGGGCAGAATTTGGCGATGTTTTTATGCGAAAAATGTAGGTCGGATGTGAAAAAGATTTTGCTCATGTTGCGTTTCCTGTGATTTTTCGATGCGGTTTATGGTGCGGTAGTGTTGCCATTGGGCTTGAAGCGTATTGCAAGCGGGCGTATGCTGGTTATGTTTATTATGTGGTTAAGGAGTATGTATGCGTTTGGTTATTGCTGCGCCGGCCAACGGCGCGATATTAAAAGACGCGCTCAAAGCGCATTTGCAAAACGACCCGCGTGTCGGCAGCTTGGTTGATTTGTCTTCGCCCAAAGGCACTTATCCGCAGCTTTCGTTTGCGGCGGCGCAGGAAGTGGCGGCGGGGCGTGCCGACCGCGCGCTGCTGATTTGCGGCACGGGCGTGGGTACGGCGATTGCCGCCAATAAGGTGCGCGGCATACGGGCGGCGACGGCGCACGATTTACTCACCGTACGCGGTTCGGTGGAAAATTACGACGCGCAGGTGTTGTGCATGGGGCAGAACGTTATTGCCGCGCCTGCCGCTTGGGCGTTGGTGGATATTTGGTTGGATTTGCGCCACGACACAAGCAGCGGTTATGCGCCTAAGGTCGGGGAAATCGAGGCGTTTGAACGCGGCTGACGGGTGCGTTATCGTTTTTGTTTCAGACGGCCTTTCCGGCAAAACACGGCAAGGCCGTCTGAAAATGTTTCAACCTTTATTTGCCGCTTTTGCCGCAGGGGTGTTTCGCACTGTTGTCACAGACGGCCAAGTCGCGCAGATGTCCCATGGCGTTGCCTACTTCGGCCTTATTCGGCGCGTAGCGGAAGGCGTATTGTTTGACGTAGAAGGCATTTTCGCCCTGCACGGCTTTCATCCAGGTGTATTCGGGTTTGCCGGTTTGGGGGTTGCTTTCGCAAATCAGCTGCCATAGGGCAAACGGGTAGCCGTTTTCCTCGCCTTCCCTGACGGTAAGGGTGCTGCTTTTCGGACAGGCGTTTTGCCAGCCGGCAAAGACGGCGTTGCGGAAATCGGCTATGCCCGGATTTGCACCCTGCATGGTTTGCAACGTTACCATCTGAGTCCAGTTATCCACGGTTTGCTTTTGCGGTACGAGTTCTATCATCATCATGCCGTTTTGTTCGGTCTGATATCCGACTTTGAAGCCTTTGGGCGGTTTGCCGAATGATGACAGTTCGGTATTTTGTGCCGCCTGGGCTGTCAGCGGGAGCAGTGCGGCCATCAGCATCAGGCTTTTGACGATATTTGTTTTTTTCATGATATTTCTTCCGGTTTGGTAATTTGGGGAAACGGCAGGCTTTGCCATGCCGTTATGGATGTAACGGTGTTTTTCAGACGGCCTCACAACTGCCGCAAAAACGCCTGAACAAACTCGATTTTATCCAATTCCGGCATGGCGTTGAACGCTTCGCGATGGTCGTGGATATGGTCGATTAAGGGGTAAAACTCTTCATCGACGTGGCGTTTGTCGAGCTTGCGTCCGATGTTGCCTTCGTTGCTTCGTCCCAGAAACTTGGAAATCAGGTAATACGGCGATTTGAGTTTGAACAGCATTTCGCCGTTTTGCGCATCAAATACCATAAAGCCTTCGTGTTCCACGTTTTTCAGACGGCCTTTCAGCTCCCTGAACGTGATGTTTTTCAACGTTTCGGGACGGCGGACGCCGTATTGTTTGCCGATTTCGTCCAATTCGGCTTCGGTAAACTGACGGCCTGTCGCCACGTCGATGCAGCCGATTAGGGTTTCGCCCAATTCTTCGCGGATGATGTGCACGTCTTTTGCGTCTGTGATTTCAAACAAAAAAGTGTGATTCGGATAAGCGCGGAACAGGGTTTCGTATTGCGCGCAGTGTGCGACGGTCATGTCCGCAAACGCGCTATCAAGCGAACCGGTAGTCGAATACAGCACTTTGCCGTCAAACGCCGCGCCGTGGGACGGATGGTCGTCTGAAAGCGAGACGAAAGTGCAGCAGCCGAGGAAGCCGTTCACTTTTACCACTGCATCCACCAATCTTTCGTCGCCGACGCGGATCGGGTAACGGCTGCCTTTGGCAATACGCTCCGAATAATTGAACACTTTTTTAAACGGGCGCACGATGATGCGGTTGTGCGCGTCGATAATCAAGCCGCGCATTTCCAGCAGCGCATCGTCGAAGCGGTTATCGTAGAACACGCTGCGGGCGTATTTCAACACGCGCAATTCGGGATAATGCTTGGATGCTTTGGCGGTAAAGTTGCGGCTGCCGTGTTGCAGATAATTTTCGGTGACGAAGGTTTGCTGCGCTTCGTCAAACGACAAGGGTTGCTGCTCGAAAGCCTGCATTTGCTTGATTTTTTCCAGTTGTTCCGCGTTGGCGGGCTGAATGGCATCGACGTGTATTTCGTTTGCCACGCGGTTTTGGTTCAGCTTGATATACGCCGCCAACACGTCATGCTCTTTCACGCCGTGCAGGTTGGGATAGAAATTGTGCAGTCTGTAGACTTCTGTTTCAAAACCGCTTTTCTCCGCCTGATCCAATAAATGACGGCAACGCGAAGCTTTTTGGTTGGTATTGGAATTAATGATCAAAATATTTCGATTCGGATTTTGACGTCCAAGTCTCAAGGTTTCAGTCATCAAGGCATTACCGCGTTTTTGCGCCTTATCCACCGCTTCGCCCGACCAACGATATTCGCCGTATTCATCGGTAATGAACAAATCGTTTTCAATACGGACAACTTCTGCATCCGGATACTGCGCTTTAAATTCGGCGGCTTTTTGTTCGGCGAAAGTCGATTTTCCCGAACCTTGATGACCGCGGATTAAAATAAATTTTTGCATTTTGTTTCCTTATTCTTTTTTCTCAGCTTGTCCTGAATAAATAGGCCGTCTGAAAAATATTTCTACCCTATTTTCAGACGGCCTTTAGCTTCAGTTCACCGCCGCCAGCGCGGTTTTCTCAATCTCTTCCACCCAGAAATCCGCGCCCATACCTTGCTCGGCGAACGAGCCGATGAGTGTGAACACTTGGTCGGAGAAGCCGCCGATGTTCAAGATGTCGCGGCGGTTTTGCGCTTGTGCGGTGGTGTAGGGCTGGATGTCCAAGCAGACGAGTTTGGCTTCGGGACAGCGTTGTTTCAAGATGTACCACTCTTTCATCAGGCTGGTTTTGCCGCTCCAATGTTGTCCGCAGTCTGCCCAGCTTTCGTTGTCAGATACGATGACGACCAAGTCCACATCAGCTTTTTCGCGGTTCAGCATGGCAAGCGGTGCGCTGCAAGCCGTTCCGCCGCCGCCGATATTGGCGAGTTTTTGGGCGTTGGTCATGATGCTGTCGCGCGGGTTGAGCTGCACGTTTACCGTGATTTGTTCAAACGGTATTACGCGGGCTTGCGGATTGGTACGCAACATGGCGGCAGACACGAGTGCGGCGATGTCGATGCAGCGGGTTCTGCTGGTCGCGCTGCCGCGATAGCCGGTAGCCGGGCTGTGCATGGAGCCGGAGACGTCCGGGCAAACCACGACTTTGCCTCGGATGGCCGGTACGTTTTGTACGGCGGTTTCCATCGCATCTTGCAGTGCTTCGCGGATTTCAGACGGCATCTGTTCGGATGTCGCCTGATATGCGGTCAGCAATTGGTAAGGCAGGACGCGGGCGCGGCGGATGGCGGTTTTGTCGCGTAGTTTTTCTGCCACCATTTTGATGTTTTTGCTTTTGGCAAACACATCGTGGCGCAGGAATGTGTTCAGGTTTTGGCGAACCTGCTGCCATGAGCCGTTGCGGGCGATTTGCGTCCAGTCGCCGCTGTTCAATTCCAAGGCAGTGAGCATTTGGAACGGAACGTCGGGCAATGCGCCTTGGCGGCTTTGTTTGTAGTCTTCAAAGGCGCGGGTGATGGGCGGCAATGCTTCGCGGTCGTACGGTTTGCCGATAAGCCACGCAAACCAGGCGGCACGCCATGCTTCACGCGGTTTGGGATGCACCATTTTGACCACGTCCGCCAGCGACGGAGCATTGCCGATAGCGGCGTTCAACAGTTGTTTTTCGGTAGCGGTCAAAAGCCAGGTCTGCATCAGTTTTTTCGGACGGTTGCCGAAGGACTTTCTGCCGACTGCGCCGCTGCGGATGATTTGCGCGAAGTTGCGCAACATTTTACCGTTGTCCGCCACTTGGTCGAACACGCGGGCAAGCATGTTCACGTCTTTTTGCGCCAATACGGCAAGCAACAGCGCGGGCATGTCTTTCATGAAGCCTTTTTGACGGGCGTACACGGCGGTTTTGGCGATAAACTCGGCATCCAGGCTTTCTGCCAATTTCAACACTTGGTCAAGCTGGCTTTGGGCATCGGCATAGTAGGTATTGTTCAGACAACCGGTAGCGGCAAGCTGGGCCAGCTGTTGTTTAGGTGTCAGCGTGTAGGCGATGCCGCCGGCTTCATTATGGGTATCGGTTTTAGTAAAACGGTTTTTAATCGATTGAAACAAGGTAGTATTAGCCATTTTCATTTTCTTTCATATTGTTGGTTTGAGGCCGTCTGAACTTGTTTTAGCTTTGTTTTTCAGACGGCCTTGAAAGGGTGGCAGTGTGGCGGCTAAAAATGAAGAGAAGCGTTTTTAACTGAAAGCTAATGTATTCTCTTCCGGGCATCCGCCTACTACCGTAGGGCGACCAGTTTAATTAGGATCATTCGGGTTTGTAGCAAGAAAGGAATGTAATCCTAATGGCATTCGCCCATAAGGGGTGGTACATTGGGCAACAAAGAGTGGAGAAATTTTTACGCGCTCTATCCACTGAGCTACTCTGCCATAGTTGGCGGCAGAGACGGGACTCGAACCCGCGACCTCGCGCTTAGCAGGCTGTAATTCCTCCGGCATTTGCCGTCTGTACCGAAAACAGTTTTTATATCGGTCCGCCTGAATATTTCAGACGGCCTTGCATGGGTGGCAGCGTAGCGGCTAAAAGTGAAGAGAAACGGTTTTAACGTGATAAGTTAATGTACTCTCTTCAAGTATCCGCCTGCTGCCGTAAAAATAATATGGCATGCAACAAGTTTTTAAGGGAAACATGCCTTGGCTCTACCAACTGAGCTACTCTGCTATTTTGGATAACAGAGACAGGACTCGAACCTGCGACATAAGGATATCCATGTTGTAGTTTCCCTAGGCATTTGCCTGCCATATTGAAAAAGGGTGGGCGACTAAATAAACAAGACGTTCAACGTCTATCAGACGAGACAGGATTCGAACCTGTTAATCCAAATGTAGTCTTGTTGGCATTCTCCCTGTAACCACACAGCAACTAAATTTACGGAAAATTTTTCTCCGGTAACTGTATTTCCCGAAGCATCTGCTGTATCGTTACATTCACAACATAGCCAACAACGTGCCAAGAATAAAATTTTTATAAAAATAATTTTTAATTAATTGAATATAAAGAAAATATATTTTAAAGTAGCTTTTATCGGCAAAAAGCATAGAATACTAAAAAATATATTTATAGATAGTTATATAGAAAATAAAATATACAAGGATATATGATGCGATTCGATGATTTGGACAAACGCCTGCGGTTAAGTAAACGGCAAATTTGTATTGGAAAAAATAATTTAAAGGCCGTCTGAAACATGAATACCACCCCTAAAAAACAAGTCGCCATCAGCTTTCTCGGTACAGTGCTGGATAAAGGTTTCGGTCAAGGGCGTTGGTTAAAATGGCGGCCGAACGTCGCCATGAATCAGCGTCAGGATTTTCATCTTGACCGTATGGAGCTGTTTTATGCGGAAAAATACCGCGAACTGGCGGATCATGTAAAAGCCGATATTCAGCAGGTATCGCCGCACACAGTCGTTAATCTCGTGCCTATGGAGCTGGCAAACCCGTGGGACTTCTCCGAGGTTTATACCAAGCTGCACGATTGGGCAGCAAGCTATCCATTTGATACAGAAGAAGAAACCTATCTCACCCACATCACCACGGGTACGCACGTTGCCCAAATCTGCCTGTTTTTATTGGTGGAATCGCGTCAAATCCCCGGCGTACTGTTACAAACCGCTCCACCCAAAAACCAAAGACGCAGTATGGAGGACGGCAATGTCGGCAGTTATGAAATCATAGATTTGGACTTGGCTCGTTACGACGTACTGGCAGAACGCCTTGCCGCCGTACGCGACGATGCTGTGCGCTACCTGAAAAGCGGCATCTCCACCCAAAACGCCGCCTTCAACCGCATGATTGCCGAAATCGAGCAAGTCGCGCTCAACTCTCCGTCCCCCATTCTGCTTTCCGGCCCGACAGGCGCAGGTAAATCTATGCTGGCACGCAGAATTTTTGAATTGAAAAAAGCGCGCCATTTGATTAAAGGCACATTTGTCGATGTAAACTGCGCCACCCTTCGCGGCGACGGCGCAGCATCTGCCCTGTTCGGCCACAAAAAAGGCGCCTTTACCGGCGCCGCAGAAAAACGTGAAGGCTATCTAAAAACTGCCGACGGTGGCGTATTGTTTTTAGATGAAATCGGAGAATTGGGCTTAGACGAGCAAGCCATGTTACTCAAAGCCATTGAAGAAAAACACTTTTATCCCGTCGGCAGCGACAGCGAAGTCAAAAGCGACTTCCAACTCATCGCCGGCACCAACCGCGACCTACGCCACGAAATCCGCGCCGGACGCTTCCGCGAAGACCTGTTCGCCCGCATCAACATCTGGAATTACCCACTGCCCGCACTCGCCAACCGCCGCGAAGACATCGAGCCCAACGTCGAACACCAGCTTGCCCTAGCCTCGCAAGAACTCGGCCGAACCACCCGCTTCAACAAAGAAGCCCTGGCCGCCTACCTCGACTTCGCCCACTCAGACCAAGCACCATGGCGCGGCAACTTCCGCGACCTCGCCGCCAGCATCATGCGCCTGGCCACACTCGCGCCGCAAGGCAGGATACAGGTAGAACAAGTCCAAGCTGAAATCGAACGCCTCAAATGGTTATGGTCGGAAGAACCCTTTTCAGACGGCCTCCTACATAAAAGGCCGTCTGAAAAAGCACAAGACTACCCCGATAAAGTCGATTGGGACACATTGGATTTATTCGACAAACTACAACTGCAACACGTTATCAACGAATGCCGCAAACATCCCAACATGGCCGCTGCCGGCCGTGCATTGTTTAACGTCTCCCGAACAGAAAGAGCAAAAGTCAATGACAGCGACCGATTAAGGAAATATTTACAGCGATTTGGATTGGAATGGGGAGATATTTAAATTGAGAGTGGGCAAGCTAGCTCATTTTAATCGCATTATTTTTTCATCATTTATAAAAAACAAAAGGCATCAATTCGATGCCTTTTATTTTCGTTAACATGAAAAATTAACGTTCATACCAACGTTTGGTCGATTCACGAATCACTTCTTTGGCCTACTTCAAAAATGCCGCATGATAGGCAATATGCTCACTAATAAAACTGGCGATGAAGTAATAGCTATGATCATAACCTTGGTGGAAGCGCACATCGGCCGGTTGATTTGCCGCACGACAGGTTTCGATAAAATCTTCGGTACGCAATTGTGTTGGCAAAAACTCATCTTCCAAGCCCTGATCAATGCGCATACCTTGCACTTTATAGCCTTGTTGGATGAGCGAGTTCGCATCATATTGCTGCCATTTTTCGCGATCTTTTCCTAAATAGGCAGAAAAGGCTTTTTCTCCCCAAGGCACGAGACTTGGCGACAAAATAGGCGAAAAAGCAGAAACACTTTGATAACGTTCCCTGTTTCGCAGCGCCAATACCAATGCGCCGTGTCCGCCCATTGAATGCCCCATAATGGAACGTTTACCATTGGTAGGAAATTTTTCCTCAATCAGACCAGGCAACTCATTCAAAATATAATCATACATTTGATAATTCGTCGCCCAAGGCTGCTCGGTCGCATTAAGATAAAAGCCCGCACCCTGCCCTAAATCGTAAGCATCATCGTTCGGCACTTGCTCTCCGCGAGGACTGGTATCGGGGGCAACCACAATCACTTGATGTTCTGCCGCATAACGCTGAAAGCCTGATTTGGTAATGAAATTTTGTTCAGTGCAAGTCAAGCCAGAAAGCCAATAAATCACACCAAGCGGTCGATTCTCCTGATTATCCGGCAAATAGACGGCAAATTTCATTTCGCATTGAAGCGTTTGGGCATGGTGTGCCCAAACTTGTTGCGAACCACCAAAAATTTGATGTTGTTCAATCAGTTTCATCGCGTACCTTAGTAATGAATAACAGCGCGGATCGATTTACCTTCATGCATTAACTCAAAGGCTTCATTGATTTGATCAAGTGTCATTGTGTGGGTCACAAACGGTTCTAACTCGATGTCGCCTTTCATTGAATCTTCCACCATTTTCGGAAGTTCAGAGCGGCCTTTAACGCCACCAAACGCCGTACCTTTCCAAACACGACCTGTGACCAACTGGAACGGACGAGTTGAAATTTCTTGGCCTGCACCCGCTACGCCGATGATAATAGATTGTCCCCAGCCACGGTGCGCACTTTCTAATGCCTGGCGCATTACGTTTACGTTGCCGATACATTCAAAGGTATGGTCAATGCCCCATTTATTGATGTCTAACAACACATCTTTGATCGGTTTATCGTAATCGTTCGGGTTCAAACAGTCAGTTGCACCAAACTGTTTCGCCAGCTCGAATTTTGAAGGATTGGTATCAATGGCAATAATGCGGCCCGCTTTGGCTTGACGCGCACCTTGCACCACAGCCAAACCAATCGCTCCCAAGCCAAACACGGCAACAGAGTCGCCTTCTTGTACTTTTGCCGTATTATGTACCGCACCAATACCTGTGGTAACGCCGCAGCCAAGCAAACATACTTGTTCATGGTTGGCTTCAGGATTGATTTTCGCCAGTGAAACTTCGGCAACAACTGAGTATTCACTGAAAGTCGAACAGCCCATATAGTGATAGATCGGCTGACCTTGATAAGAAAAACGCGTCGTGCCGTCCGGCATTAAGCCTTTACCTTGCGTCTCACGTACCGCAACGCATAAGTTGGTTTTGCCTGAACGGCAAAACTCACATTCGCCACATTCAGCGGTGTAAAGAGGAATGACGTGATCACCCGGTTTTACGCTTGACACACCTTCGCCCACAGCAACAACCACACCCGCACCTTCATGCCCAAGCACCACAGGAAATACGCCTTCAGGATCGCTTCCTGATAACGTAAATGCATCTGTATGACACACGCCCGTGTGCGTGTTACGAATTAACACCTCGCCTTTGCGTGGCATTTCTACATCGATTTCCACAATTTGTAAGGGTTGATTTGGTGCAAATGCCACCGCCGCACGAGATTTGATGGTTGAATTGGTTTGTTTATTTTCCATTATTTTTTCCTTTTAATTCATTAATTAAAGTTATCTAGCCTAAGTAAGATAACAACAGGTTATACTTTGACCTCCACTCTAACGCAAGCGTTTTTGCAATTTTCGCTCCGGCGGTAGCATGATCGACTGATGGGCCACCATACAATCGGCGGTTAAAGGCTTCCGAATGTTTCCCTAAGTCATGAAGCTGTCCCGTTTGGCAGGCAATTTCCTGCGCACCGAAGAAGAGTAGCCTGCTTGGACGATATTTGAACATACAGCCACCCAAAGGCGGCTGACGGAATAGGTCGTCATAGAGTTCGTAGTTACTAGAGTTTCAGCACACAGCCGCCCGAAGGCGGCTGGCACCGCCTGCTGCGCTGATGGTCGCGCCGGTACGCCCGTTTCAACACACAGCCGCCCGAAGGCGGCTAGGCCATATGCGTGCTGACCTGCGCCTATTTTGTATATGTTTCAACACACAGCCGCCCGAAGGCGGCTGGTTCGACTGGCACACTTGAGACATACAGCATCAGGTTTCAACACACAGCCGCCCGAAGGCGGCTGGCTCGACCGGCACACTTGAGACATACAGCATCAGGTTTCAACACACAGCCGCCCGAAGGCGGCTGGGGCGAAGCGTTGGAATTATTTGGCCGCGATGTGATGGTTTCAACACACAGCCGCCTGAAGGCGGCTGGGATACCGTGAAAACCCTTGCCCCGGGCTTGATGAAGTTTCAACACACAGCCGCCTGAAGGCGGCTGGGGGTTTTCGGTTTGCCGATGATGTCGGCGATTGATGTTTCAACACACAGCCGCCTGAAGGCGGCTGGCCAGTCAGGTTGCGCAAAACTGGTACAGCCTAAAGTTTCAACACACAGCCGCCTGAAGGCGGCTGGGGTTATTTACCGCCCATAAAGCTGGTAACGAGGCGGTTTCAACACACAGCCGCCTGAAGGCGGCTGGGGAACAAAGTAAATCACTTTATTCGACAAGCACTGAGTTTCAACACACAGCCGCCTGAAGGCGGCTGCACGGTATCCGGCAATAAATGTTCAACTTTTTCGTTTCAACACACAGCCGCCCGAAGGCGGCTGGTGCGTGAGTTTGTCTTTATCCCGCGATACAGCGTGGTTTCAACACACAGCCGCCCGAAGGCGGCTGGTGCGTGAGTTTGTCTTTATCCCGCGATACAGCGTGGTTTCAACAC
>NZ_JBQCVG010000001.1:79633-140748 GCF_051958615.1 Neisseria sp. P0009.S008 | reverse complement strand
ACAGCCGCCCGAAGGCGGCTGGGCAATTTCATGTGATTTGAAGGCCGAAGAGGCAGTTTCAACACACAGCCGCCCGAAGGCGGCTGACCATTCTGACCGCCAATATATGCTTGACCATATAGTTTCAACACACAGCCGCCCGAAGGCGGCTGGTGGGAATATTAAAACGGGCAGAAAAAAGGGGAAAGTTTCAACACACAGCCGCCCGAAGGCGGCTGGCCGAAGACTTGGATTGCTTGGATTTGGTGGACTGGTTTCAACACACAGCCGCCCGAAGGCGGCTGGTTTCCGAGCGTGAAAAATCCATGATTGCCGAACTTGTTTCAACACACAGCCGCCCGAAGACGGCTGGCTCATGCGGCAGGAAACGCTGCTGCCATAGGGGGTTTCAACACACAGCCGCCCGAAGACGGCTGGAGGAGTTATAAAAAATGGAAAATGGGATTTTGACGTTTCAACACACAGCCGCCCGAAGACGGCTGGATCTTCGGAGATGACGCCGAGACGCTGCAAGCACTGTTTCAACACACAGCCGCCCGAAGACGGCTGGTTTAGGCTGTCTTTCAATTTTTCGCCCGAAAACAAGTTTCAACACACAGCCGCCCGAAGACGGCTGGATCAATTCTTTTGGGAGTTTGTCCCAAAGGCTTTTGTTTCAACACACAGCCGCCCGAAGACGGCTGGTCTAACATAAGGAATAAAAACTCCTAAATTATTAGTTTCAACACACAGCCGCCCGAAGACGGCTGGCGCAGGATACGCCGCCAACAAAATGGGCGTGGAAGTTTCAACACACAGCCGCCCGAAGACGGCTGGGTTATTCAGCCCATTGGGCTGCGTGTTGAAACTAAAGTTTCAACACACAGCCGCCCGAAGACGGCTGGTTCGCCAAAGTGATTGTGAATAAATCGGCCATCAGTTTCAACACACAGCCGCCCGAAGACGGCTGGGACGGCCTTGGTCGCGGGCATTAACGGTTTCATTGTTTCAACACACAGCCGCCCGAAGACGGCTGGGGATTGTCCGCGCTGTTTTTAGACAGTTTCTTGTGGTTTCAACACACAGCCGCCCGAAGACGGCTGGGAATGACATGTCTGTCAGGAACTGCCGCTAGGATGGTTTCAACACACAGCCGCCCGAAGACGGCTGGACCCACTTTTTTCAAGGATTGCCACGTACTAAAACGTTTCAACACACAGCCGCCCGAAGACGGCTGGCGTGGCCACTGCCCAATCCATAAACTGTTATTTGTTTCAACACACAGCCGCCCGAAGACGGCTGGAAGACGAAACCAAAACCGCCCTGCTCGCCAAGTTGTTTCAACACACAGCCGCCCGAAGACGGCTGGCCGGCGAGAGCGTTTCCGAAATGGCAAATGCGCCAGCTGTTTCAACACACAGCCGCCCGAAGACGGCTGGCACAGCAGAATGTTGCCGATATAACGGAATCAACGCTGTTTCAACACACAGCCGCCCGAAGACGGCTGGATCCACAATTTGAGCGGCCGCAAATACTCGCTCGAGTTTCAACACACAGCCGCCCGAAGACGGCTGGGAAGCGCGCCGCCGCCAAGAAGCCATCCTGCGAGTTTCAACACACAGCCGCCCGAAGACGGCTGGGCCGTCGTCACTGACGCGCTCAACATCATGGACGTTTCAACACACAGCCGCCCGAAGACGGCTGGGACAACGCGCGTCCCGGTACCAAACAGCCACTTTTGTTTCAACACACAGCCGCCCGAAGACGGCTGGGACGATCACGTTTTGTACACGATTGCCATTTGTTTGTTTCAACACACAGCCGCCCGAAGACGGCTGGTCAGATTTTGGGGACTTTTGCCGCCAAGACTTAGTTTCAACACACAGCCGCCCGAAGACGGCTGGGCTACCACCATCGCTTGAGCTTCCGCCACCGCTTGTTTCAACACACAGCCGCCCGAAGACGGCTGGAGAGCATTAGACGGCTTGCAATCAATGCCAATAAGTTTCAACACACAGCCGCCCGAAGACGGCTGGAGCCTCTCTCAAAAGCCTTGCTCCATCAGGTTTCGCAGCCCCGATTTCGCTAGACTCCCAAGAAAAGCGCGAACGCGAGTATAACACAGCCTTTTCCGTTACACCCGCATTCGCAATATCCTGATTGTTAAAGAACAATCCCAATTCTCCAACCCTGCCGCATTTTCATGGGAACCGCAGGTTGGCGATTCACACAATCAACGTATCCTTAAACACATCCACCGCTGGTTTCGCGCCGTGGTGTTCCACTTTGCGCCGCCATTTGCTGCCCAGATGGTAAAAGCGCAGGCTGTCGGTTTCAGGGTTGTAGGTTTTCAAAAGTTTGTCTTTTAAAACAACCCATTGGTCGGGCGCGATGTCGCATTCGAACACTGAATACTGCACGCGCACGCCGTAGTCCAGACACAATTTCGCCACGCGTCGCAGCCTTGCCTGTCCTTCCGCGTCCTCCAGCGAAATATCGTAAGTAATCAGCATCAGCATTTTGTATTCCCATGTGCAGGCTGCTTTAGAGGTCGTCTGAAAGCAGCCAACCCGTTTTCAGGCAGCCTGCAAACCTATCTCATCAAAAACGGCGGATATTCCGCCAAATCCCCGCGCAAATGGCGCGCCAACAGCATTGCCTGAATATACGGCAGCAAACCGATTTCCACTTCTTCACCCAAAAATGGATGCACAATTTTCTCCTGCTTTTTCGCCTGCAAAGCTTGAAACAACAGCTTACGCGCATCGGCTTTTAAGCTCACCGCGCCGCTTGCCTCGGTAACAAAATCCTGCGGTTTGATTTGCCCTCGGTTAATCAGCGACAACACCAACCTGTCCGCCCACCACGCGCGGAATTCTTCCAAAATATCCTGCGCCAAACTGTCGCGCCCCGGTCGGTCGGCGTGTAGAAAGCCCACCTGCGGGTCCAGCCCCACGCCTTGCAGCGCGCCGCTGATGTCCTTGCCCAGAATGCTGTACACAAACGACAACAGCGCATTCACCCCGTCTCTGGGCGGACGACGGTTGCGCCCGTCAAAAGTAAAACCGCTTTTTTCGCTCAAAAGTTGCCCGAACACGCCGAAATATCTTGCCGCCGCATCGCCCTCAATACCACGCACCACGTCCAGCTCCGTCGCGCCCTTCAATTGCCGCAGCGAAATGTTTAAAGAATCGACCGCACTTTGAATCACCGCATTCTCGCCGTAATTGCGAATCTGCCGCTGGAGCACCCGCTTACTCGCCTGAATCTTCGCCGCGATGATATTGCGCGCAATCGGCACGGGATTTTGCTCCGACACCCGATACTGCGCCCGACGCAACAGCACATTGCCGCTCTGCCGCCCCTGAAGCCGCCCCAAGAAACGTCCGTTTTCGGTAAAAAACGCCAAATTCACATTATTTTCACCGCAAAACCCCAGCAAAAACGGCGACACCAGCACATTCCCAAAACAGAAAATATGCCCGATAGAATGCACCGGCAACTGCGCCACCTTCTTACGCTCCTGCTCCACCACCAGCGTCTCCCGCTCCTTATGCAGATAGCTGCCTTGGGTAGTGATATAGAGCGTGTTTTGCAGTTTGCGCATGGGAGACTCCTTGGGGGTGGCCGTAGTTTTGGGGCATTTAACAGAGTTTAGCTACCTGAAAAATGGTAGGTCGGATTCTCGAATCCGACACTTTCAAAATTACCGCAATAATTTCAAATCATATAAATATCAAAAGGTTGTCGGATACAAGTATCTGACCTACATAGACTGAAACATAAGGTCGTCTGAAAGTTTTAAACAATAGTTTGAACAGCAAAAACCGCGTGCGTGCGTACCGCACACACCCTACATTTTGGTTTTAAAGCTTGTATCGTCCACAGTAGGGTGTGTGGCGCAGCTACGCACGCAGTTGGTGGAGATGCAGGTTACAGCCTGCCGCTCATTAACAGTCTAACTTATTTTGAAAATCTAAAAGAGAAAGAACTTCAGTAGGAATATTTAAAGCACTATAAATAGCCTTTAATTTATTTATCATTTTTTTATCAGCAGAAACAAAAACATCGCAATAAGCACCGTATATCATATGAGAAACATCATGCAATCTAGATCTATATTTATTTTCTGATTCCCTATAATAACCTAATTTTTCTAGTAAATTAGCTGCTAAATTTATATATGCCTCAACAATATAAAACTTATCTTTTATATCATCAAATGTCCAATTAAGACTTTTTTCAATCTCAGATTCACTTAAATACCCTTGTTTATATAATGAACAAGATATTTGTTTCTTTCTAAACTGATCAAAAATATCTTCTGGTGAAATATTATTCATTTCCTTAGGTTCTGATAATGGATTGCTATGTGCGTCCTCAAGAATTTTTTTCTCAATAGGTTCTATCAGATCATTTCCTACATAACCACTGACAACTCTGTGGTAGCAATCTATAGGATATTCATCATAATATATTTTTAAAGTTTCACGAGTTATAGGTCTTAGCGAGTTTCTTCCTGCTATTGAAGTTAAAAATTCTATTTCTGATCTTATAACATCATCAGATGTTCCACATCTTATTTTTGATGCTGCAATATCCTCTAAATGAGCTGGACTAAATGCAATAGAGTAATTTTCTTTTATGAATTCAACCTTCTCTTTTAATTTGGGAGAAATATTTTTAGGAAAATTTCCTGTTCTTAAATAACTAATAACGTTGTAATCCAAATATATTATTTTCATAATATTACCTATTCTTGAATTGTATTAAAATGAGCCATTGAAAATAAAGGCTATTCAACTAACTCTCTACTAAAGAGAACAACCCCGCCACATACCCCACACTCCTATCCCGTTTCCCCAACAGCTCCGGCTGACAAATTTCCACCAGCGAGCAGGCTTTGCAGCGTTTACCGTAGTTAGGCGGCGGGGTTTGGCCGCTGTTTAGAAGTTCGCGCACGGCGGCGATGGTGGCGAGTGTTTGGGCGCGCAGGTCGTCTGAAAACACGACGGGGACGCGGTGGCGGGTTTGCATATACCACAGCGCGCCCTCAAAGACGGTTTGCCCCGTCATTTCTTCCAAACACAAGCCTTGGGCGCAAAGCTGGATTTCGTCCATTGGGTCGGGTTTGGGCTTGCCGCGTTTGTATTCCACAGGTTTCAGACGGCCTGTTTTTGTATCCACTTCCACCAAATCCAACACGCCGCTGATGCCCAGCTTCTCCGCCGACACATGCACCGTCCGCTCAAAGCGCACGCCCTTGCGCGTTTCTGGCTCGCCCGAATCCACCCGCTCATGCAGCGCTTTGCCCTGCGCGGTCAAATAATTCTCCGCCCACGCCTGCTCGTTGTGAATCAAGGCGCATTGGCGCGGGCAGAAGGCGTAGTGTTGCAGGGCGGAAAGGGGGATCAGGCGCGTGTCCTGATCTTCCCCTTGGGTTTCGGTTAAAAGTGCGGTCATCTTTTTAAGTGTTTTTACAGCAACTCTTCCACACTCACGCCATTGAGGCCGTCTGAAACCACGCTGATTTTGTAATCGCCAAAACCGCTTGCGGGCGTACCTGATTCGCCGTTTACGCGTTCGACTTTCACGGCGTCAAACAGTTTATGTGCAGGCTGGCTGCCGAGTGCGCTATCGTGTTTAAAAACAATCAATTTACGTGCCGCCATTTCGCCACGGGCGGCGGAGCGGTCGTGTTCAAACATAAGCGTCAGAGCTTGCCAGAGTTTGGCTAAGTCGTCGTCTGAAAAACCGGTTTTGGCGGCAAGGTTGGCGGAGATAAAGCCGTGCACGCGGTAGAGCGCATAAGGGACGATGTATTTGCGCCCCATGGTGCGTTCTTTTTCCAAGTCTTTTTCGTTGGTTACCGCCATGCGGGTGATGGAAACTTCCAGCGGCACAATCGGGTCGATGGATTGGGCGAATGCCAGTTGTACCGGGCCGCGCACTTGCCCGCTGTTGACTTCGGTGGTCATCACAGCGCCGAAAGTGCGGATATCGAAGAAGTTTTTACACATCCACGCGGTAATGTCGCGGGCTTTGGCTTCGTCTTTGGGCAGTTTTTTAGCTTCAGATTCAATACCAAGTGCTTCATAAGCGCGTTTGTTTTGCAGGTTTAACACGCTTTTTTCTTTGACGTAGATTTCGTAACCGGCTTCGTTTTCGCTGCTGATTTCTACAAAATTACGGATTTTGCGTTTCAGGCAGACATCGGTTACCAAGCCTTTGCTGGATTCAGGGTCAAGGCGCGGCATATTGCCCGCATCGGGATCGCCGTTGGGGTTGCCGTTGGTTACGTCAAAAAAGTAAACAAATTCATAGCGGTTTTGAATGGCAGACATTTTCTGGCTCCTTAGTTTTCAATAGTTTCAGCGGTTTCTTTTTTAGCAAAATAGCTTTGTTTTTGATGGTAATAGCCGATGGCGAAGCGGCCTTGCTCGTCAATGCTCAAATGGCGCGGAAAGGTTTCGGGCAGTTTGGCAATGATTTCGCCCAAATCTTTATCCAAATTCACAGCCATACCGGCTTTGTCTTTACGCAAGCGCGACAAATGGTGTTTTGCACCCGACAAAAGGCGCGGAAAAACAGAAAACGGCACGGCGGATGCAGAGCCGTAATAGCGGTCGGCAATGCCGGCGTTTAATTCGCCCAACGCCTGATATTGAATGCGCTCCAACACGGCAAACAGCCGCCCTAAAAGATAGGCGCGATTCGGGCTTTCATTGTTCAAACTCATAGGAACTCCTTCTTCGATAAAACCTTTTCTAAAACGCCGCTCTAATACGGCTTTCATCATTGCCACGTGCAGACCGTTCACGTCGCCGTCGGCACGGATTCGGGTAATCAGTTGCGACAGCAAGCTCATGGGATACGGCGTGCCGCAAATCACGGCACGGGTCATTTCGCCTGCCAATACGGGCGAGATATTTTCGCTTTTGCCCAATACGGCAGTTTGCAACAAGAGTCGCCAAATAGACGGCGGCGTTTTCCACGCGCAAGGCTCAAGGGCTAAATCTTGCCAATGCTGCGCCAAGTTTTCCGCCAGCTGCCCAAACGTGGTGTCCAGCCAAAACCGAACAGAAATCCGCGCGGCATTGGGGGCAAGCCCTAAGATATAAAAACGGGTATTGGGAGAAAGTTCGGGCGCAATTTCTTGCAGTGGACGGCCTTTGCCGATTTGTTCCAATACGTTGAAAACTTTGGCGCTTTCTTGTTCATCATCCGGCGGCGTGAACACTTGCGCGAAGAAGCCTTCGGCAGCTTGCGCGGTCGCGTTATCGTCCGCTTCCACCCAAAAGACCGTACTGGCATCACCGATGGTCAAGCAGTGATTGTTTTCGCGGCGCAACAGATAGTTCAGCGCGGTGGTGTAGGCAAACGCGGATTGTTCGGAAACGGGCGCATTTGCGCCTTGCTCTTTACCAAAAGAGGCAAAGGCTTCTTTATTGAACGAAATAATCGAACCGCCGGAGCTTTGCCCGCCAAACACGCCTTTAATCGCCGGATGCAGCCGCGCAATCGGGGCAGTGTCGCCGCTAATCAAGCACAAACCTTCAAGCGCTTCGTCGCTTTTTAGGCAGTCTGCCCACAAGGTTTGCGCGGCTTCGCGTTTATGGATAAGTGCGGTCGGTTTTTCAAGAGAAAATGCGATGTTGGCATCGAGCATTTCGGCAGGCAGATTTTCGGCAGTGAAATGTGCAGGCTGCCAGTTTTGCAGAAAACGGCACAAGGCTTGCAAGCCTTCGTCTTCGCTGTTTTGCAGTAAATCGAGATGGTATTGCTTGAAGGCTTCAAAAGTTTTTTCAGACGACGTAAACGACTTTTCCTTCGCCTCGGCTTTGTTTTTATTGGCTTCCACGCCGAGCGCGTAGGCGGTTTTATCCCACAAAAAATTCGGTTTGATACCCGATGTGCGTTTTTCAGGGCGCGGCACGCTCATCAGCTTCGGCTGCGGCTTTTTATCGGCAGTCAGATTCGGCACGGCAGTTTTCAGACGACCTTCTTTATCCAACACCAAAATCCAGCCGATTTTCTCCTCGCTAAAGCCATAAGGCGGCACTTTCGGGTTGCCCATTTCATCGGTTTCTGCTGCCAAACGGCGGTAATAGCGGGCAAGGGACGCAAGAATCATGCTTTCACCTCCTCGGCGTAAAACGGCGGTACATCAATCACGCCATCTTTCATTTCCGCACGGAAAAAATGCGGTGTGTTGCCGTGGTCAAAATCAATATCGTGCAGCATCCAGCCTAAATCGCGGTTTGCCTCGCTTTCCGATAACGCCGACGGCGGCAGCGGCTCGCCTTCGTCAATCAACGCAAAATCGGCAGGAAATTCACGCACACCCAAACAAGGCTGTTGAAAGCATTGCCCCTTTTTCGCACGGCGTTTGAACATCTCAATATGCTTGGTAACGGTCTCATCCGCCCCCGCTTTTGCCGTCAGCACCGCATGGGCTTCAATCACATAAGCCACGTCTTTAAGCACCGTCGCCGCGCGCTGCTGGCGGTCGTCTTCAATCAGCGTATATAAATCGGCAACGCTCTTACGCTTCATCGCGCCGCTGACCTTGCCCGCCGAAATCTTGCCGCCCAACTCATTGCGCCGCACCGACTCAAACCGAATCGGCTTTAACACATAAATCTTATCAATCACCCAGCGAATCGCCGGCTTCCAATGCACCGCCGCCAAAATCCCGCGCGCCGCCGATGGCGTGATGACATCATAAGACACCCGCTCCACCTTCATCTCCGGACGGGTAAAACAGGCATAATCGCCCCAAACGTGTAGGCGGATTTGGTTCATTTGGTTCTCCTTTTGGTTGTACACACGCCCCTTCGCAAGGAAGGGGCGGATTAGCTGACTAATCTAACTACTTTAGTTTCAATCCACGCACGGTTAAGTGCGAAAGGTTTTCAGACGACGTGTTATGCTCGAACTTGTCGGCGTAGTGCTTCAACAGCTTTTGATACAGCATCTGGTTTTGGTTCTTGGTTTGCCCAATCACTCCAGAATTGTCGCGTTGCGCTTTCAGGAGCTATTTTAGGCGTATCGAGTTTAATTCTTGTAGGAAGTAAAATTGAATCGCCTAATAACAATGCTTCACCCAAATCAAGCAGTGGCAAAATATCTGTAATTCCTACCATTGATTCAGGTAACAACCGTTTCACAACACTTTGATCTTGATCATTTGTTAGGCGAAGAACTAAGAAATTATTGCACTGGCTAAGGATTGTCCGGCTAACATCTGAAGGGCGCTGGCTAACAACTAATAAAGATACGCCGTATTTTCTACCTTCTTTTGCAATACGTTCAAAGGCTTCTAATGCTCGTTTTTCTGCTGCCTCTGCCGCATCACGAACTGGAAGATATAAATGCGCTTCATCGCAAACAATCGTTAATGGGTGTCGTGCATCTTTATCCATCCAGAATTGAATGTTATATAACAAGCGAGCGAGAACACCTGTAATAATTGGTAATACATCTGATGGAACTTCAGAGAAATCAATGATTTTAATGCCCCTTTGGCTCTCTGAAACGGCAAACAGTTTCATCAACATATTTTCTAGCCAACCGTAAGCATTACATTCTTCAGGAGGCTGAAACATAAACCCACAACGTCTATCATCAATTTTGGCTTTCAGACGACCTATAAAACGAGATAATTTCCCATACCAAGGTCCTTGCTTTGTTCCTGAGCCATTTTCTTTAGGAACCATCTCAACATTGTCATGATTTAAACAGCTCAGCAGAGAGTCAATATCATATGGAATCGGTGAATCAACCGTAAATGTCTCTAGAACCTCCGTTTTTCCTTCACTTTGTAAGGTCTGCTCTTTCAAAGTACGGACATGTTCGGTAAATCTTGCTGCCTGATTTGGTGCATTATCATCACTTCGGTCAAGAATCAAAGCCAGCATTTCTTCTCTGTTTAACAACCAGTAAGGTATAAACAGACTATTCGGATTTGAACCGTCTAAATCTCCTGGTCCTGCGATATGATATTGCTGTGCAATTGGATTTTCTCCTTCACACAAAGTTGAGTACTCTCCATGCATATCGAAAACGATAAGATTAGCCGATTTTAATGCGGCTGCTCTTTCTAAAATCAAAGCAACAGACCAACTTTTACCAGAACCAGTACTCCCCAGAATAGCAGCGTGCCGTTGAAAGAACTTATCGCCATTCGCTACTGCTATTGCTGTTTCATCAGCCATAAAATGACCTAATGTCAATCGCTCATTTTCTGCTACATTGGCTGATAGCAGATTCATAAATAATTGCAAATTGCTGCCACTGAGATGAAAGCAAGTTTTATCAATTTGAGGGAAGCAATCTGCACCACGTTTAAATGTATTGCTCAAACTCCCATCAACTTTCCTGTAAGTTCCAATCAGAACAGCCCTAATAAAATCATCTTGACTTTCGCCTAACGGAATTGAACCGTCATCAGATGTTTCATCCAAAAGTAATTTTTCACTAATTGATCGCGTTACCCGTTCAATGATTCCGATGAGGAACTCATTAGCTGTCCTACCATTGATTGCAATCAAATTACCAACAGCAATGCTGGTCATTTGTTCATGCTCTTCAACAGAAATCAAAACCCGACTTGTATCTACCGTTACGACTCTTCCAAGTTGGTCTTTATCTTCAAAATTTAATTTTTTAATTTCCATTTTCTAAAACCTCTTTCACAAAATATTCAATATCCCACCAGTTCACATCAGGAATAAACGCATCTTCTGAGTTACTAACAACAATAGTCCCTTGTGGATTTTTATTAAGAACAAGAGCCTTACAATTTGATGATGCTTTAACTACTTCTCGTGCATTATCTGATAAGGTCTTCGTTAATATTAATGTTTTAATACCGCTTTTAATCTGCGTGGTCAGATGAGTTTGAAGATGATCATCATTGAAACCATAGCCAATACATAAAATTGCAGAAGCGTCATCAATTGCTCTATTCCCTTGTTCTCGATGAGCATCAAATGGCTGCGCATAGCCCTTTTTATACTTACCAACACCAGGTGTAATAATTAGCGGTTCTTCCATTGCGCCTATGCAACTAGTCATTGGAGTATCTCCAGCCATAAACCAATCTAAACTGCCATGTGGTTTATAAATTTTGATATGATTTCGATAAACAAGTCTTGGCGTTTTTCCTTTTGCAACAACCTTTTCAACTAATAATTTTTCACTCAAATCAGGATTATGTCTCCCCCAGTACCGTCCAACCATCATCGAATCAACGCCCCAATCCTCACACTCAGCGGCAAACTCAATCAGTCTATCGTAATTTGTTGTAATCACACGAGCTGTCTTAGGGGTGCATGCTGAAATATGAGGCAATAAATAGGAGAATTTGAGTTTCTTATTTTCAGAAATACATCTATTAATTGCTTTTTGTTCTTCATTTAAAAAATATTCAGCCGTTATTTTGATTATTGCAGATTCAATTGCATCATTAGCTGGATGCTTTAATAAAGCACCTTCTAATCCGTCTGATTCAAGGCAGGCTGCAATCTCATTCCAAGTTTTCAAATTTTCATCGGAGATTTTGCTAGGTATCTCCTGTTTTAATTTCTCACCTAGATGCCACATACCAGGTAAACCTTCCGCACAAGATAGGCCTGAACCAACGATAATTACTAACTTATCTGTAAAGATCGCTTGCAGCCATCTTTTTAAATCATCAAGTTCTGTGTTATTCATTTTTTACGCTTTCTCCAGCATCCATTTTTTGTGTTGATAGCATATTACTCTTGTACATTTAAAAAATCAACTTCTAAAGAAGTTAAATTATATTTTATTAAGGACCAAAATCAAAAAACCAAACTCTCCCCCTTCAAAAACTCTGTATCCTCCCAACTCAAACCCGCCACATCATCATACAAATCCAGCCCAATCAGCGTATAAAACTGTTTGCCGAAGTTTTTCTCGTTAATCGGTTCGATACGCCCTGCTTTATATAAAGCGGCGAGGGCCTTTTCGGGGATTTGGACGATGTAGGGTTGCAGTTTGCGTAAGAGTCCGCCGATGTGGTCGGTATGGTGCAGGCTGCTAATGAGGTTTTCGGCCTCGTTATCGAACGGAATAATCAGCGGCTGCATATGGCTTTCGATCATGTGGAACTTGTCGGCGATGGTTTGGAATGGGAAATCAAGGCTTTGCCCTGTATCGTTGTGCATTTTCAGAATTTTTTTATTGTCCAGTTCGCTGCCTTTTAATTGATAAAGCTCGGAGAAGTAGGCGGCGACGGCTTGGGCGGATAAGAGATTGTCTGAAAAGCTGTCGGCAGTCAGGCGCATAACGGCGGCTTGGGTGGCAAGTTCGGGCGGAGCTTTCCATTGTTCTTCTGGCGCGAATATCCATACAAAGCTGTTTTCAGACGGCCTTTTGCCTTCGCGGTTACAGCGTCCGGCGGCTTGGGCAACGCTGTCTAAACCTGCTTCGGCGCGCATCACCAGCGGAAAATCGACATCAACGCCGGCTTCGATTAAGGAGGTGGCGATAACGCGGCAGGGTTCGCCGTTTTTCAGACGGCCTCGAATCTCATCAAGCTTTTGGCTGCGGTGTTTGGCGCACATTAAGGTGGTCAGGTGGAACGTGCCGTCAAGGTGTTTGGCTTGGTCATACAGGCTGCGGGCGTGGCGGCGGTTATTGACGATGACGAGCATTTGCGGGTGTTCGGCAAGTTTGGCAAGCAGGTCAGCGTCGGTTTGTGTGCCGATGTGTTGCACGGTGGTGCGGCGCAGTTTGTCGAAAAGTGCGGTCGGTTTTGGGGCGATTTCGCACACGTTTTCAAAGCCGCGATAGAAGCCGTTTTCGGCTTGCACGGCAGGCTGGGTGGCGGTGCACATGACGACGCTGCAGCGGTAGTTTTGCGCCAATTCTTTGATGGCTTGCATGATGGGCAACAAAAGATTGAGCGGCAGCATTTGCGCTTCGTCGAGAATGATGACGGAGCCTGCGATGTTGTGAAGCTTGCGGCAGCGCGAGGAGCGGTCGGCAAAGAGGGATTCGAAGAATTGCACGGCGGTGGTCACGACAATCGGCGCGTTCCAGTTTTCCGAGGAAAGGCGCAATTTGTCTTTGGTGGCTTCATCTTGCAGTTTACCGTCGTCGAAAGTGCTGTGGTGTTCCAACACGGCTTGTTCGCCCAATTCGCCAAAGGCTTTGCGAAACTCGGCGGCGTTTTGTTCGATGATGCTGGTGAATGGAATGACGTAAATCACGCGCCGCATATCGTGCCGTTTGGCGTGTTCCAGCGCGAACGCCATAGAAGTGAAGGTTTTGCCGCCACCGGTCGGCACGGTAAGCGTGAACAGCCCTTGCGCTTGTGCCGCTTGTTCTACGGCGTAATCGAGAATTTCGCTGCGCAGGCGGTTTAAGGCGGCATTACGTTTTTCGGCTTCGGTTTGATCTGGAGCTTGGGCGATACGTCGTCTGAAATCGTTGATAAATTGATTGAAATTGCGTTGTAAGGCGTTTAAATCGGGATAACCGCCGCGCTCGACGGCTTTGTTTTCTAGGTTTGAATAAAAGGCTTCAGTATCAAGATAATCGGCATCCACCAAGCAGGAATAGAGCATTCGAGTGAAGAAGGCGTAGGAGAAAAAAGGATGATGCGCGTCGGGTTCGAGTGGCGGTTCGGGCAGGTTTTGAGGGAGTTTGATTTCTTGTTGCCACAGGTTATCAAAAGCGGAAATATCTGCGCCAAATTGCAAGGCTAAACGCTGCTTTAACGTGCGGCGGTTATCACCTTCGCCGTTTCCATTTGCCAACCCGGCATGATGCCCCGCAATGCAAAACGCCATCAGCTTGCCAATAACATTTCCCCAACGCTCGACAGCAATTTTGGCTCCGGCAGTAGCATGATCGATTGATGGACCACCATGTAATCGGCGGTCAAATGGTTCCGAATATTTCCCTAAGTCATGAAGCTGTCCCGTCTGGCAGGCAATTTCCTGCGCACCAAACACCCGAGCAAACTCCGCCGCCATTTCACCAACATTGACCGAATGGCTTTGCAAGGTTTGCCAATGTTCGTAAGGCAAAAAATTGCTGAGTTCGTCTTGCGCGGAATGGGCGTAGTAAATTAGAGGTTTCATATTGAAATTCTAAAAAATTCAAACTGATATCATGCAATGATAATATGATATTAAATTTAATATGTAAATAGAAAAAATGCCGTCTGAAACTTTTTCAGACGGCATTGTCATTGATTAATCTTTATAACTTGCTTCTAATATCCTCCACCGCTTTCACTAATGCTTCGGAAAGCGAAGGATCAAAAGAAGAGTGGCCTGCTTGGACGATTCTCAATTCCGCTTCAGGGAAGGCTTGCGAGAGTTCCCACGCGCTTTGCATCGGAGTGCATAGGTCGTAGCGGCCTTGAACGATGATGGTTGGGATATGGCGGATTTTATCGATGTTTGCCAAAATGGCTTTATCGCCCTGTAACCAGCCTTCGTTCACGAAGTAATGATTTTCCATTCTTGCGATGGCAAGGGAGGCTTGTGGGTCTTCATCCACGTCTTTAGGTTCAAACTGAATAAGGTAGCTTTCCCAATCTGCCCATGATTTGGCCGCTTTGAGGCGTGTGGCTTCATCTTCGCTGAACAGCATTTCATGATAGGCTTTAATTAGGGCTTGGCGTTTGTTTTCGGCCACGGGGGCAATGAATTTTTGCCATTGGGCCGGATAAATTTGGCTGACGCCGCCTGCTTCGTTCAACCATGCCATTTCAGACGGTCTACACAGGAAAATACCGCGCAAAACTAAGCCGCTGACGCGTTCGGGATGGGTTTCGGCATAAGTCAGCGACAAGGTGCTGCCCCATGAGCCGCCGAAAACTAACCATTTTTGAATACCGAGCATTTCGCGTACTTTTTCAATATCGGCAACCAAGTCCCAAGTGGTGTTGTCTTCGATACAGGCATAGGGTTTGGAGCGTCCGCAACCGCGCTGATCGATAATGACGATGCGGAAATGTTCTGGATTGAAAAAGCCGCGACAGGCAGGTGATGCGCCTGCTCCGGGGCCGCCATGCAGGAAAATCACGGGGTGGCCATCAGGATTGCCTGATTCTTCCCAGTAGATTTCGTGAATGTCGGATACGCGCAAAAGGCCGCTATTTCGTGGTTCTTGAATCGGATGCATGAGCTTTCTCCTTTGTCTGATGAATATGTTGATTGTAACACTTTGCCTGCTGATTTTTCAGACGGCCTACATAGGTTTATTGCTACAAATGGCGTAAAATAGCACTTTTTTGACAGGATTATTTATGTCTGACAACAAACAAACACATGCTGCACCAGAAGGACAACTTTTATTGCGTACGGTAGCCATGCCGCGCGATACCAATCCTAATCAGGATATCTTCGGCGGCTGGATTATGTCACAAATGGATCTGGGCGGCGGCATTTTGGCGGCAGAAATCGCACAGGGACGAATTGTAACCGTGGCTGTTCAAGAAATGAATTTCATCAGACCGGTAAAGGTCGGCAACGTCGTGTGCTGCTACGGTCATTGCGTCCGCGTAGGCAATACTTCTTTGCAACTGAAAATCGAAGTATGGGTTAAGACTTTGATGAACGATATGGTAACGGAAGACCGCCAACTGGTCACCGAAGCCGTGTTCACTTACGTCGCTATCGATTCACAAGGCAATCCGCGCCCTATTCCTCGCGAAGGCAATGCAAAGCTGGCACATTTGTAAGTTTAAAAAATCAAAACAAGGCCGTCTGAAACCTCAACGTTCAGATGGCCTTTTTTCATACAGAAGCAAAATGTAATAATATTTCTTTTAAGTTAAAGCAAGGCGAAGTATCTGTTTTTTAGGTTTAATTCAGGCTGATTGATAAAACAAAGACCGTACACCGGCTCCTTATAACACTGCCCTACCGCGACAGTTTGCGCCACTTTTGAAACGGCGTTCCCTCCTCAACCCACTTTAAGGAACATCATGGCTTCGCGCGATTTATACCCACAGGAAATTTTACAGGTTGTTCTCGACAAAAGCTGCGCCAAAGCACAATCCAGCATTCCCACACTGGCAATCTTGAGCGTTTTAGCCGGCGGATACATCGGCTTTGGATATCTTGCCTATTTAAAAGTAGTCAGCGGCATTCCGCACGAATGGAGCGGTTCTGCCACTTTACTCGGTGCAGCCGTGTTCCCAATCGCCTTGATTTGCATCCTGCTTGGCGGCGGCAAGCTGGTAACCAGCAACATGATGATCATGTCTTTAGGCAGATTGGCCGGACGGATTTCCTCCAAAATGCTGCTGCGCAACTAGGTTATCGTCTGCATGGGCAATTTGGTGGGTACGCTGGCGATGGCGTTTTTCCTCAGATACTATGTCGGCATGATTGAAGGCAGCGTAGCAGAAAAAACCATTGCCGTAGCAGAAGCCAAAGTCCATATGGATTTCGGCCGCGCTTTTGTATCGGCAGTAGCATGTAACTGGATGGTCTGCATGGGCGCTTGGTTGCACTTTGCCTCTAAAAACACAACCGGAAGAATGCTGGCCATTTGGTTCCCCGTCATGATTTTCGTATTAAACGGCTTCCAACACCTTGTCGCCAATATGTTTGTTATCCCCGCAGGTATTTTGGCAGGCGCAAACATCACATGGGGCCAGTTTTTCTTCAATATGATTCCCGTATTCCTGGACAATGTCGTCGGTGGCGCATCCTTTGTCGGCGCGTCTTATCTTTATACTTATAAAGACACGCTGAAAGATAGTGCCGAATAGTTCTGCTTTGAAAACAACAAAACCTGCTTTGAGAAAGCAGGTTTTGTTTCAGACGGCATTGGTATTAAGTTTTAAAATCCATTCGGATACATTATTCAGATAAATCATCCAAACGAAAAAAGAGCCGTTTTTAAAACGGCTCTTTCCAATTCTTTGGTCGGAGTGAAAGGATTCGAACCTTCGACCCCTTGCACCCCATGCAAGTGCGCTACCAGACTGCGCCACACTCCGACTCGATAAGCCGTGAATTTTAGTTTCAAACGCTGATTTTGACAAGTGCTTTTTAAAAAGGGAAATTTACTCGTTTGAAAACATTTGAATTATTTGTAAACAAAAAAAGACCGTCTGAAATCGTTCAGACGACCTTTGATTATTCAGTCAAATATCAAGCTTCGACCGGAATAATACCGATTTTTGCCTGCCATTGTTTTGGCGCAATGGCGTGAACCGATTCACCGTTGCTATCCACCGCAACGGTAACGGGCATGTCTTTGACTTCAAACTCGTAAACCGCTTCCATGCCCAATTCGGGGAACGCCAATACTTTGGAAGATTTGATGGCTTTTGCCACGAGATACGCCGCGCCGCCGACTGCCATAAGGTACACGGCTTTGTTGTCGGCGATGGCTTCGCAGGTGGCTGCGCCGCGTTCGGATTTACCGATCATACCCAAGAGGCCGGTTTGTTCCAGCATTTGGCGGGTGAATTTATCCATACGGGTGGAAGTAGTCGGACCGGCCGGACCAACAACTTCGTCACGGACTGGATCAACCGGACCGACGTAGTAAATCAGTTTGTTGGTGAAATCTACCGGCAATTCTTCGCCTTTGTTGAGCATATCAACCAAACGTTTGTGTGCGGCATCGCGGCCGGTCAGGATTTTACCGTTTAGCAACAATACGTCGCCGGTTTTCCATGTGGCCACTTCTTCTTTGGTCAGGTTGTTGACATCGACACGTTTACCGTTGTCAGGGCTGTAAGTCAGATCCGGCCAATCTTCCAGAGATGGGGCTTCCAATTTAGCCGGGCCTGAGCCGTCCAATTCAAATTCGATGTGGCGGGTTGCCGCGCAGTTTGGAATCATGGCAATCGGTTTGGAAGCCGCGTGGGTTGGGTAGTCAAGGATTTTGACATCCAACACGGTGCTCAAACCGCCCAAACCTTGTGCGCCGATGCCCAAGGCATTTACTTTTTTGTAAAGTTCCAAGCGCAGGGCTTCGGTAGTAGACAATTCTGCACCGGAATCGGCTTTTTCTTTGAGTTCCTGAATATCGATATGGCTCATCAGGCTCTCTTTTGCCATCAACACTGCTTTTTCTGGCGTACCGCCGATGCCGATACCCAAGATACCCGGAGGACACCAGCCGGCACCCATTTGTGGAACGGTTTTCAATACCCAATCAACGATATTGTCTGAAGGGTTGAGCATGGCAACTTTGGTTTTGTTTTCAGAACCGCCGCCTTTGGCTGCGCAAGTAACTTCGACTTTGTCGCCTTTTACGATTTCCATGTGTACAACGGCAGGGGTGTTGTCTTTGGTATTTTGACGTTTGCCAGCCGGGTCGGCCAATACGGAGGCGCGCAGTTTGTTGTCAGGATAGGTGTATGCACGGCGTACGCCTTCGTTAACCATTTCCTGTACGCTCATCTCGGCATCCCATTGTACATCCATGCCCACTTTCAAGAATACGGTTGCAATACCGGTATCCTGACAAATCGGACGATGGCCTTCAGCACACATACGGCTATTGACCAAAATTTGCGCCATCGCATCTTTGGCCGCAGGGTTTTCTTCTTTTTGATAAGCCTTGTACAAAGCCTGAATGTAGTCTTTAGGATGGTAGTAGCTGATGAATTGGAAAGCGTCAAAAATACTTTGGATAAAGTCTTCTTGCTTGATGACGGTCATGATTGTGTTCCTTTTCGAAGTCATGGTAGGGAGGATTTGTTTATTTCTTAAGAGACCGATTTTTTCAGACGGCCTTCAATAGTGTAATAGTGCTTTCAAATGAATGACCCAGACAATATCATTTTCATACCTTATTGATTTAAATGAAATTTAATATCGCATTAAATTACTTGGTTATTGATAATCTATATCCACTAGCCATTCACTTAAATAGAAGTAAAATTACATTGTTTTTAAATGATAATCTTATTGCAAGGCCGTCTGAAAATATTTGCCTTAAGTATCTGAGAAAGAAATTTAGTAGCTTGTATTTAAAAGAAAAATACCAAAATTTTAGACAGCCTTTCTTATTTTCCAATACAATACACAATTGTAAAATCCGTGTCATTTTCTCCATCAATCTTCTTGACTGATATCAAACTTGTTTGATTTTCTGAAATTTTATAACAGTTTTTTTCACTTGCTTACGTAACAAAATATTATTCAATATATACAACAATCTATGCAAAATTATCTAATATATAACAATGATTTTTACTAGCAAATAGACGAATATTTTAAAATTTATACTAAAAAAGTAATTTTATTTTATATTTAAAATCAAATAATTGAAATAAATTTGTCTAAATAATAGGCATATTTTGTTTACAATCATTCCTCTATAAAACCTTAGGTTATCCCTATCATCAAAACCACTAAATTCTAATACACTTCGACTCATACAGATAAATATTGATTTTAAAAGAATTTCTGAGTAAATAACTTGGATATTTCCTCATACGCAATAAATGTAATAAAAATACAATTAATCAAATTACCCACTATTCCAACTTCCAATTTCACAGGAACAAACCATGAGTGAAAATTTGTTAACCCTAACCATAGACGGCCATGAAGTCAAAGCTTCCGCCGACTCGTCAATCATTCAGGCCTATGCCCATGTCGGCAGCGCGATTACTGCCAACGTCGGTTGTATGGGGCAAGGCGTGTGCGGTTCGTGCCGCTGCATGATACGCAAGGAAGGCGAGCGTGAGGTAACGACTGCGTTGGCGTGTGAAACCAAAGTCGAAGAAGGGATGCAGGTCAGCTTCTTGGACTACTTCATTCCCGAGCATATCCAATATTACGACGTGAGCGAGGTCGGCGACGGCTGGAGCTGGCTGGACGACACCGCTAAAGCCTTCCCCGAAGCGCAACACTGCCGTCATTGCGGCGGCTGCAACCGCGCCTGTCCTAAAGGTTTGCAAGTGGAAAACGGCGTAGCTCAAGTAGTTTCCGGCGATTTCGGCGCATTCTACGGCGCAGGCTTGGCTTTGGGTGCACCACCGATGCTGTTTGCCCTGGTTATGGCAGCCGCTACCGGCATCATGATGTCGCTGACCCACTACGCCACTGGTTCCGCTCCTGTCATTTACGACTCAAACTACGTCAACATGACCGAATGGTGGAAAGCCGGCTTCATCATGAGCGTGGTCGAAATTCTGATTTTCAGCACTGTCGGCATCTTGTGGTGGAAAGTTTTGGGCTACTGGTAATCCAATACTATCTAAAAACAGTAACACCAAATACTGTTTATTTACAACAAAATAAAAAATGCTGTCTGAAAAATCATTTTTCAGACAGCATTTTATTATATCTACTTAAACGTCAAATCCATGTAAAAACTGCAGAGTCCCATTATTCCATTTAACCAAGTGGTCACCTTTGCCAAGCAAATCTTCTGCACCTGTTTCATCCAAAATTATTTTGGATTCGGTTGATTTCTGAACTTGAAACGCAATACGTGTCGGCAAATTACCTCGTAGAGTGCCTTTTAAAGTTTCCGAATCGGGACGCTGAGTGCTCAAAATCAGATGAATTCCTGAGGCTCGAGCTTTTTCAGCAAGCATAACTAACTGCTTTTCAATATCAGTATGATGTTTTATTAAATTGGATAACTCATCAACCATAATGACACGATACGGTGGTCGAACATTCTCAGGTAATTGGGCAATTTTTTGAACACCATAATCTCGCATCAGAGCATAGCGTTTTTCAGACTCTTCAACTGAATCAATCAGTAAATTATACATTTCATTATAATCATCAATGATATGGTTCTCGAACAAATCTTCTTCATGCTCAAAAACTTGGTAATCCACTTTTTTCGGGTCTAAAATCGCTAGCTCCAGTTTATTTTGTCCCTTGCACAAATCAAAAAGACTTTGAAGTAAAGTACGAATAAAAACTGATTTACCTGAGCCTGTTGTACCACCAACTAGTAAATGTGGTGCAGTTGCCAAATCAGCAAAATGAGGTTTACCGTATTCATCTATCCCCAAACAAATCGGCAAAGCATAATCTTTTGAATAAGTTTGCAAGGCTTCACCAAATTTGGTGGCACCCAATTTATTCCAATTGTTTTCATCGCGCAATAATTTTACATCATAAGCATGGCTTTCATTATTATGGCAAGGTACGATGTGCAAACTACTATTTTTCACACCCAATTCTGAACATAAGCCTCTCATATATTTGCTCAAATCAATATATTTTGCCAATTTTAAACGATAAATATCGTAACGCACACCATGTTCTAAAAACTTTAATTCTGCAATTGAAATATTTTGTTGTTGAAAAGCAGAACATAAGCGTTTCTCCTGATGCTCATACTGCATTTTAGATCCTAAATCATTCACGCCTTCTGAAAAACTACCCGAACCTGCGTTCTTAACTGCCAAATCCATAAGTTCATTTAAAAAGGCTTGTCTGGCTGCTAAATCATCATTTTTTTTAAAACGTTTACAACCTTCCCAAAACTGATCCAATTCATATGCTCCTGTGTGCCATAAATCAGCAATCAGCCTATACAATTCATCTTTACTAACAGCCTTATCAGGATTGAAACGGAATAATACATCGCTCAACATAACCAGCCACAGGCGTGAAAAATCCTGGAAACAGGTTTGAAAAGTTGGGATTTCCGTACCTTTAGCATTTGGTGCAGTAATAATTTTATTTGGTTTGTCCACTAGATTTTTTGCAAAACAATACGCGATACATAACATTGCCCATTCAAAATTATTATCTAAATGTGGTAAGGCTCCTGCATGAGACAATTTCTCACGGATTTCTTTTGCTTCTTTGCTGGAAATAATCCGTTTTTCACTCATCAAGGTATGAAAATAATCGGTATCCCATTGTGCTTGATTTTCAAGTTGGTACATATTTGTTTTCCTGTTTGAAATGTTCAGACGACATCAGTCAAAATACACATCAGGAATTACCGAAGAACGAGCTCCTGCTGTATCCAAAGATTGGGCTTTAACCAGATACGTTTTGCTAATGTATGGCTCAAGTTGACGACATACCTCTGAAGTGATTTCCGTGTCTTGCGACAACAAAATTACCTGTTGTTCTAAACCACTCCAATGTTGAAATAAGCCTTGACGATGTCCCTCATCTAAACGTGCCAGTGGTGTATCAATCACAAACGGTGCTTTGTATTGCGTTACTTCTGCCAATGCTGACACTAGCGACATAATCAAGATCTGCATTTGACCTGCTGATAAATCTACCCGTGTTTCATTACCGTCCCGGCCAAATAAAGCCATACGTCCGGCGGCATCAATACTAATACGTTCAATACGTTCATCATGAGCAATTTTGCAGTTAATACGTGTAGCAGTTTCGCCCACTTCCTGAACTTTACGCTTCATTAATTCCTCAGTTAAACGCACGATGACTTTATCTAACTCCCCTGCGCGGCGTGATTTCAATAATTGTGGATTGTTGTTGCTGATCTCGTTTTGTAAGCGTTCTACATTAGCTTTTTCACGCTGATACTTTTGATTTTGCTGATATAGACTATTGCTCAAATTGCCTTTTTTATCAGAAAGCTGGGTAATTTGCTGTTGAGCCTCTTTAAGTTCTTCAATTAATTCGTCTTTATTAGTACCTTTTAATTTTTCCAACTCTTCTAAAACTTGCTTGCGCTCTTGCTCGCGTTGTTCTACGGCTTGTAACAAATTACCGATTTTGTCAGACGGCATTTTTCCCAGTTTTTTCATTTCATTTTGAATTTCAGCATGAGCATTTACAGACAAATAATTGTGTTCAATTTTATTCGAACAGCTTGGTGGCAAGGGATAAAACAGCTTTTCCCAGCAATCTTTAACTGCTTCTTTCAACAAAGGCTCACTAAAAATCGTTTTTGCCATTGCACCCATTGCTTCTTTGACTTTTTCACTGTTCACAAATGCATTCCAGAAATCATCAACTTTATCTTCAGTTTGTTCTTTGGCTGCTTCATGTTGCAAACGATTTTGCTCAGCAAATAATAACTCCTGCAATTCTTTCAGACGATCTCTTGGTAAAAAAGCCAGGGGCATAGCTTTAACAGCTTCTTTAACTTTTACATTGAAAGCTTCGATTTCTTTTTCTAACTTCATTTTCTGCTGTAAAAAATCATCAGAAGTACGAATATCCCCACCTGTCCCTAATTGCTGAGTCAGCTGTTCCTGTTTTTCCGTCCATGTTTCTAACTTCATACAGATTTCATCAAACTGCTCTTGAAACATATTCCGATAAATTTCTGCACTTTGCAAAGAACGTTCAGCCTTACTCAAATCATCTTGTATTTTTTGTGTAGTATTTTCCGAAATACATTTTTTGCGATACTCACTCAAACTTTCACGCAAACGTTCAAGCAAAGTGACACCTAATAAACCCTTTAACGCACTATTTAACCAATTCCCAGCCCCACTTTGTTTTGCTACCTGAACTATTTTCTCTCCATCAAAAAAGAAAAACGGTGCATATTCAAACGGTAAAGCGTAAGCATTCAGATAATGACCTGTTTGTTCATCATCAATGATTTGATAATTACCATCTTTATATAATTCAAAAATCTTTTCATTACTTGAAATCAACAGTTTTTTATTGTGATCAAAATGCCATTTTCGGCCAATTTTCAAACCACATTCTTCGCCACGATAAATCTGCCTCATTTCAATTTCCAAACTCATCGTGTATTGACCACCATACTTTGGTTCAGCTTTATGGTGCAATGCTGATTCAAGAAGCTTTGAATAATATGTTTCTCTAATATCTAAACCTGCACGTTTCAAATGATTAATTGCATCTGAATCATATAAACACAAATAAATTGCTTCTAAAAGTGTAGTTTTACCATGTCCGTTTTCCGCACCTATCAATACAATATTCTTACCATTTTCAGGCATAGTAAAACAAAAAGAAGCATTGTCGTAAGACTTAAAATCCCGTAAACGAATTGAATGTATCCACATAATTATTTCCAATATTCTGTATTATCAAAAACTGCATCAAATACTTCAGTCATACCTCTCCTACGTATGCGCTCCTGCTGCTCTCGCTCCCAAGCAACCAAATCTGCTAAAGCATCGATTGATACACCGCATTCTGCAGCAACCTCTTCCATAATCTCCTTTGCTTTACCATCACTCCATATTAATAAATCCCCTACCAATTCTTGTGTTTCCTGTTTCATTTCTTCTTCCTTTCATGAGCATGAATCAAGTCTTCTACCCAAATCTGTTTAATCAAATCTACCTCAGCTGGGGATATTAATTCACCATTAAACTCTTTTTGAATTTCCAATAATTTTTCCAAAATCATGCGTCTAGCTTCGATTGTAAATGGACCAGGGATGTGTTTACCATCCTTAATAGTAACCATGCCATTACGCCGCTCCAACTGACGGTACTCAGGCTTATTACGAATTTCCACTAACCAATCCCGAAAATCAATCAAAGGCTGATATTCTGATTTTCCAATATCAACAAAACCTTGCAGACTTTTATCTTTATTAACTACAGTACACGTCCAACAACCAAAACGGCTAGAATTTGTACCACAACCTGGAGCCTCCTCCTGTGACAACACAATCGGACACTCTCCTCCTGCTGCTTCGCGATATAAACGGATTAAATCATTATGCGTACCTCCCCAAGGGGGGTTATTACTCGCCAAAAATTCCCATACATCATCAGTTATCAAATCTACTATCGGGCGATAAACAAAAGCATTAGGTAGAGAACTGTGAGGTGTAAGATTCGAATTTTTTAAATTCTGATAACTTTCAATACTTGCTTTTCGTGTAGAAGATTCGTCTTTTCGTACACCCAAGATAATAATTACCGCACCATTTTGTGCTACTTTGTCTAGAATAAACTGGCTAGTAGGTTGAATTTTTAAACGATCCGTACACCAGCGCATGGTACGATTGGGTGATGGGTAACCTTTGCCAATCAAAAGCGTCCAAAATGTCTCTCTTAATTTGGGTACTGTAACTTCTCCATGTATAGGCAATTTTAAAATCTCTGCAGCTTTAATAATACGATTTAATTCACTACGCATATGTCTTACAACTAAAGGACTTTCCACTAGCGTATCATTAGATACAAAATAAACCTGTCTTTTTCTCATGTTTGGAGGCAGTGTAAGCAATGCTTCAAACACTAAATGAGCCACTAGCGTGCTGTCTTTACCACCTGAAAAAGTAACAATCCAGGGATAACACTGTTCACAATTTAGATATTCTGTAATAATTTCTTCACGGATGATATCAAAAGGATTTTCAATATGAATAGGGATAGCAGCCATTTTATATTTCATCTATTTAATTTTAGGTTCAGATGGCATTGTACCTAAATTTAGCATCACACAAAATATCCATGCTCACACATATTAATTTATTTGGCATAATGCATCCCTCTGCAACTATATAATGATGGTATTTGTATTTTTAATTTGTTAAATAGTGTACTTTAAGCATTTTTAGGCAATAATGACTAAACATCAAAAAACAATACAACATACTTGAGATAAGGCCGTCTGAAAACTCCAATTTCAGACGGCCTTTTGTTACAATTTCATTTTTACCGAACACACTCGATTACCGTGAAAATACTCATCCTCGGCAGCGGCCAAGTAGGTTCGACCGTCGCCCAAAACCTTGCCTCCGTTCCCAGCAACGACGTCACTATTATCGACATCGACGAAAAAGCGCTCAACCGTATCAGCAGCCGTCTCGATGTCCAAACCATCGTCGGCAATGGCGCATCGCCCTTTACCCTCGAACAGGCAGGTGCGGCGGACTCCGACCTCCTGCTTGCCCTGACCCGCAGCGACGAAACCAATATCGTTGCCTCCAAAATCGCCGCCGACTTGTTCAACATCCCCAGCCGCATCGCACGCGTGCGCTCAAGCGAATACCTCGAATATCCGGTTGCCGGCAGCGACAAACCCGAAGAAGGCAGCCTCAACATCTTCGGCATTACCGAAACCATCAGCCCCGAACAGCTAGTTACCGAACAACTCGTCGGCCTGCTCAACTACACCAGCTCATTGCAGGTACTCAGTTTCGCCAACGATAAAGTGCGCATGGTGATTGTTCAAGCCCGCAAAGGCGGGTTGCTGATCGGGCGTGAAATTGCCGACATCAACCAGCACCTGCTCGAAGGCGTTGACTGCCAAATCTGCGCCATCTACCGCAACAACCGCCTGATCGTCCCCACCCCGCAAACCGTCATCATCGAAGGCGATGAAGTCCTGTTTGCCGCCGACATCAACAGCGTTGAAGCCATCATGCGCGAATTGCGTCCGAAAGAAGCGCGTACCCGCCGCATCATGATTGCCGGCGGCGGCAACATCGGCTACCGCCTCGCCAAGCAGCTCGAATCCAAATACGACATCAAAATCATCGAATACAAACCCCACCGCGCCGAATGGCTGGCCGAGAATCTGGACAACACCCTCGTCCTGCAAGGTTCAGCCACCGACGAAACCCTGCTGGACGAAGAATACATCGACGAAATAGACGTCTTCTGCGCGCTGACCAATGATGACGAAAACAACATCATGTCCAGTCTGTTGGCGAAAAACCTTGGTGCCAAACGCGTAATTACCATCGTCAACCGCTCAAGCTACGTCGATTTGCTCGAAGGTAACAAAATCGACATCGTTGTTTCTCCCCATCTGATTACCATCGGCTCCATTCTGGCCCACATCCGCCGCGGCGACATCGTTGCCGTCCATCCTTTGCGCCGCGGTACGGCCGAAGCCATCGAAGTGGTGGTACACGGCGATAAAAACACTTCCTCCATCGTCGGCCGCCGCATCAGCGGCATTAAATGGCCGAGCGACTGCTACATCGCCGCCATCGTCCGCGGCGAAACCGGCGAAGTCATCATGGGACACCACACCGAAACCATCCTGCAAGACGGCGACCACATTATCTTCTTCGTCTCACGCCGCCGCGTCCTGCCGGAGTTGGAAAAACTCATTCAAGTTAAAATGGGCTTTTTCGGTTAAACCCGAAATCCGTTTGCTTGAAGCCATAAAAAGGCCGTCTGAAAAGATTTTCAGACGGCCTTTATTTATTATTTTATTTATGCTTTGGCAACACTGTTTTTACGGCCAAACCAAACAAAACCAATCGCACCCAATACAATCATCGGTACGCTCAACCATTGACCCATGGACAAGCCTAAGGTCAGCAGGCCGAGATAGTCGTCAGGCTGGCGGGCAAATTCGGCAATAAAGCGGAACAAACCGTAACCGCCCAAGAACAATGCCGCCGTTTGACCGGCTGGACGCGGTTTTTTCGAAAAAATCCAAACGATGACAAACAGGCAAATGCCTTCAAGGGCAAACTGGTAAAGCTGAGACGGATGGCGCGGCAGCATACCGTATTGTTGCAGCCATTCAGCCCACAAGGGATTGTGCGCCGCAGCTTCCGCATCTTCGTAACGCGCTTGCGGGAAACCCATAGCCCAGAAAGCATTGAGTTCGGTCACGCGTCCCCAAAGTTCGCCGTTGATAAAGTTGCCAATACGGCCGGAAGCCAAGCCTAGCGGTACGAGCGGCGCAACGGTGTCCATCAATTTCAAGATACTGATGTTGTGCTTGCGGCCAAACAGCCACATGGCAACGACCACGCCCAAGAAGCCGCCGTGAAACGACATACCGCCTTCCCAAACTTTGAAAATATCCAAAGGGTTGGCAAGATAGTCGGAAAATTTATAAAACAAAACGTAGCCGATACGGCCGCCCAAGATCACGCCCAAGATACCCCAAGTCAGGAAATCGTCGAGCATTTCTTTGGTAAACACAGAATTGCCCTGCGCGATACGGCGGCGGCCCAAAATCGTAAACAGGATAAAGCCGACGATATAGCTCAAGGCATACCAGCGGATGGCAAGCGGGCCGATGCTGATCAGCACCGGATCAAACTGGGGATGTATTATCATGATGTGTGTTCCTTATCTCAAAGGCCGTCTGAAAGCCTGAACTTTCAGACGGCCTGTATGCGGTGTCGGATGGTTTAACGCAAATCGCCAACCACATTCAAAATCGCAGATAACATTGCCTCGCCCAAACGCAGCGAACGTTGGCCGTTCCAGCCAAAATCGTCGTCCGGCAGGTTGGCATTGTCTTTAAACGGCATTTCCAAAGTATAGGCAAGGCAGTTGAAATGATTGCCGACCCAGTTGGTCGCCAAAGTCATGTTTGCCTGACCCGGCGCATCTTTGTCATAGCCGTAATCGTCTTGGAAATCGGGGCTGGCATTGAGCAACGCAAGTTTGAATTGGTCTTCCAAAGCTTCGATGCGCTCGTTATAGTTCGGCACGCCTTCGGTACCGGCCACAAAGACAAACGGCAGACCTTCATCGCCGTGAATATCCAAGAACAAATCCACGCCGGTTTCCATCATTTTTTCGCGGACGGCAAAGACTTCGGGGCTTCGCTCCAAAGTCGGGTTTTCCCATTCGCGGTTGAGGTTGGCACCAGCGGCATTGGTGCGCAGATTACCCAAAACCGAACCGTCCGGATTCATATTCGGCACAATGTAGAAAGTCGCGCGGTCAAGCAGCATGCGCGCGGTCGGATCTTGCGGATCAAGCAGGCGGCCCAGCAAACCTTCGACAAACCATTCCGCCATGGTTTCACCCGGATGTTGACGGGCGATAATCCAGACTTTCATGTCGCTTTCGACTTGGTTGCCGATGGTCAGAAGATTGATGTCGCGGCCTTGAACAGTGCTGCCCAAATCGTCGATACGGCACAAGCCGCTGCCCTGCGCATCGCCCAAAAGGTTCAAATGCTGCTCGTGGGAATAAGGCTCGAAATAAGCGTAGTAAACGCTGTTGGACAAAGGCGTATGGTTGATGGTCAACACGCCGTTTTCGTAGCTGGTCGGCACACGGAACCAATTTTGGCGGTCATAAGAGGCGCAAGCCTGATAGTCCTCCCAACCCAAAGGATACGCAGCGTCCGCCGCATTTTCAAAATGCATCACGCAGTTTTGATAGGCCGCACCCTGCAAACGGAAGTAAAACCATTGGGCAAACTCCGAAGCATTGTCGGGACGCAGGGCGAGACGGATATCGGCAGGGTTGCTCAAGTCTTTGACAACGACCGAACCGGCATCGAATTGGGTGCTGATTTTCATCATGGGTATCCTTAGTAATCGGCGAAGAGGCCGAAGCAAACCGTCATTTTACCGTTTGCATGAGGCTGGTTTCAACCATTTAACTGATTTAACAGGATTTCAAGCGCTTGGAAACATTGTTTCAGACGGCCTTTGGGATTAAGATAAGGCCGAAATCATGAAACAAGGTTGAAACCATGACCCAGCAACAATCTGTCTCCCCTGCCATCAAGGCGCGCGTCCTTGCCGAATCTTTACCTTATATCCGCCGTTTTTCCGGCTCCATCATCGTCATCAAATACGGCGGCAACGCCATGACCGAACCTGCCTTAAAAGAGGGTTTCGCACGCGATGTCGTCCTACTCAAACTGATCGGCCTGCATCCCGTCATCGTTCACGGCGGCGGCCCGCAAATCAATGAGATGTTGGAAAAAGTCGGCAAAAAAGGAGAGTTTGTTCAAGGCATGCGCGTAACCGACAGCGAAACCATGGACATTGTAGAAATGGTTTTGGGCGGACACGTCAATAAAGAAATTGTTTCCATGATTACCACCTTCGGCGGTCGTGCCGTCGGCATTACCGGCCGGGACAACCACTTCATCAAAGCGGAAAAACTCCTGATCGACACGCCCGAACAAAAAGGTGTGGACATCGGCCAAGTCGGCACAGTGGCCGACATCGATACCCGTTTGGTAGAAGGCTTGGTCGAACGCGGCTGCATTCCGGTCATTGCTCCCATCGGTGTGGGACAAAACGGCGAAGCATTCAACATCAATGCCGACTTGGTTGCCGGCAAACTGGCGGAAAAACTTCAGGCCGAAAAACTGCTGATGATGACCAATATCCCCGGCGTACTGGATAAAGAAGGCAAATTACTGACTACCCTGACGCCAAGCCGCATTGACGAACTGATTGAAGACGGCACGCTGTACGGCGGTATGCTGCCTAAAATTGCCTCTGCCGTCGAAGCTGCCAAAAGCGGCGTCAAAGCCACGCATATCATAGACGGTCGCGTTCCCAACGCCCTGCTTTTGGAAGTGCTGACCGATGACGGCGTAGGCTCAATGATTTTGGGCGAAGGCTAATCCGCTATTCAGACGGCCTTATGCCTTATTTAATCAGCTTTTCACCCTAAAAAGGGTAAAAAATGTTACACTATACGGCTTATGTTTGTTTGAGCAATATTGACGTGAAACAAACTTACAGTCAGTTTCATACCGACTCCGATACCATACTTGGCAAAGACGGTATAATGTCTGCATTCATCAGACTTTGGCAATCATCCTTAAGGCCGTCTGAAACGTAACAAAGCTACTTTTCTTTTACCATCCTATTTGGAGATATTCATGAGCGCAATCGTTGATATTTTTGCACGCGAAATTTTGGACTCCCGCGGCAACCCTACCGTAGAGTGTGACGTATTGTTGGAATCCGGCGTCATGGGACGCGCAGCCGTACCAAGCGGCGCATCAACCGGTCAAAAAGAAGCTTTGGAACTGCGTGACGGCGACAAATCCCGTTACTTGGGCAAAGGCGTATTGAAAGCCGTTGACCACGTCAACAACCAAATCGCACAAGCCCTCATCGGTATCGATGCCAACGAACAATCTTATATCGACCAAATCATGATCGAATTGGACGGTACTGAAAACAAAGGCAACTTGGGTGCCAACGCCACTTTGGCCGTTTCTATGGCCGTAGCACGCGCAGCCGCTGAAGATGCAGGCCTGCCTCTGTATCGCTACTTGGGCGGCGCAGGCCCAATGGCTCTACCTGTTCCAATGATGAACGTTATCAACGGCGGCGAACATGCCAACAACAGCCTGAACATCCAAGAATTCATGATCATGCCTGTCGGCGCAAAATCTTTCCGTGAAGCCCTGCGTTGCGGCGCCGAAATTTTCCACGCATTGAAAAAACTGTGTGACAGCAAAGGCTTCCCAACCACCGTTGGCGACGAAGGCGGTTTCGCACCTAACCTGAACAGCCACAAAGAAGCCCTGCAACTGATCGTTGAAGCAACCGAAGCAGCAGGCCATAAAGCAGGCGAAGACGTATTGTTCGCTCTGGACTGCGCATCCAGCGAGTTCTACAAAGACGGCCAATACCACTTGGAAGCCGAAGGCCGCTCTTACACCAGCGCAGAATTTGCCGAATACTTGGAAGGCCTGGTTAACGAATTCCCAATCGTTTCCATCGAAGACGGTATGGACGAAAACGACTGGGAAGGCTGGAAACTGCTGACCGAAAAATTGGGCAGCCGAGTTCAATTGGTCGGCGACGACTTGTTCGTAACCAATCCAAAAATCTTGGCTGAGGGCATCGAAAAAGGCGTGGCAAACGCATTGCTGGTTAAAGTAAACCAAATCGGTACTTTGAGCGAAACCCTGAAAGCCGTTGACTTGGCAAAACGCAACCGCTACACCAGCGTGATGAGCCACCGTTCCGGCGAAACCGAAGACAGCACCATTGCCGACTTGGCCGTTGCCACCAACTGTATGCAAATCAAAACCGGCTCCCTGTCCCGTTCTGACCGCATGGCGAAATACAACCAATTGTTGCGCATTGAAGAAGAGTTGGCCGAAGCCGCCTACTACCCTGGCAAAGCCGCATTCTACCAACTGGGCAAATAAGCAGAATATAGGATATTGATTGTATGAAGTGGGTGACTTTTGTTTTAACCTTCGCACTTTTGTGCTGTCAGTACAGCCTTTGGTTTGGTAAAGGCAGCGTCGGGCATACGGAAGAATTGCAGGAGCAGCTCGTACGTCAGGAGGAAAAAAACCAAACGCTCACTTTACGCAACAATTTCCTCAATGCGGAAGTTGAAGATTTGGCACACGGACAAGAGGCCATCGCCGAAATTGCCCGCGTCGAATTGGGCTATGTCCAAGACGGCGAAGTGTATTACCGAATCATCGACCGCCGCTAAAGCCTGCAAAACAAAAGCCGTCTGAAAACATATGTTTCAGACGGCCTTTTTTATCGTAATCGCTATATAATCACATATCCCAAAATCAAATTACACCCATCATGTATGACGTAAACACCCACGATGTCCGCCGATTCTTTGCACACGTCTGGCAACACAGGCTCGCGCCGCTCCAATTGGACGGCCTACAACAAAAAGCTTTGCGCATTATCGAAGCCCATCCCGAATACGGACACTATCTCGAAGACATCGAACAATATTTAGATAAAGAATGGTTGCCCGAAGACGGCGAAAGCAACCCATTCCTGCACATGTCGCTACACCTTTCCCTACAAGAACAAAGCGCCATTGATCAGCCCTCGGGCATCCGTGCCATCCACCAACAACTTTGCGCCCGTTACAACGGCGACTGGATCAAAGCCGAACACGATATGATGGAAGCCTTGGCAGAAACCATCTGGGAAGCACAACGCTACGAACGGGGCCTTGATGTCAACGCCTACATGACCCGCTTGCGGAAATTGGTCGGCTTAGGTCAAGAAGAAAAAGCCCGCCCCAATCCCCATGAAGTCGGCCTGATGGATACAAAATAACTTCTTTTCAGACGGCCTCAGCCCAGACAAATCCTTACGCTTGCCAAAGCCAACGTTTCCATCTTTCATGCTAAATTACTTTTTTAAAATCCGCATCACAAGGAAAACAAAATGCTCCGCCCAACCCTTACCGCCCTACTCCTAGCCGCCTCCCTGCCCGTTGCAGCAGAAAGCCTCAACTACAACATCGTTGAATTTTCCGAATCCGCGAATATGGAAGTGCCGCGGGACACCATGACCGCGCATTTCAGTGTCAACGCAGAAGGTAAAGACCATCAAGCCGTCAACCAAGCCTTCATGAAGAAATTCAACCAGTTCAACAAAATCTCCCAAAACAGCAAATTTAAAGCCGAGCTGATGGAGCGCAACGCATCCCCGCGCTATCAATACACTAACGGCAAACGCACCCAAACCGGCTGGGAAGAACACGCCTACTTCAAAGTAGAAAGCAAAGACTTTGAAGCACTCAACCGCCTGATTGCCGACAGCATCAATATCGCCGTTTTGGAAAGCTCCTCATTTTCCGTATCCAAAGAAAAACGCGAAGAAACCGTCGACCAACTGAGCAAAGCCGTCATCCTGCGCTTCAAAGACCGCGCCCAAAATCTCGCCCAAACGCTCGGCTTCTCCAGCTACAAAATCGTTAAACTCAACCTGGGCCATATCGGCAACCGCCAAGTCGGCGGCGACTTTGCACACGCCAAAATGCTGCGTGCAATCCCCGCCGCAGAGATAGCGGCAGGAATAGAAGATGGCATACCTGCCTCCCCTGGTTCAGAAGAAATCAGCCTGACCGTCAGCGGCTCGGTGCAAATGTAGAATTTTCTTTGAAATCATTTTAAAGGCCGTCTGAAAGTATATTTTTCAGACGGCCTTTTGTATTACTCAATGATTAGAACGGTTGTTTCTATTTTATAGTAAAATGTAAACTATAAAGATATTTAAAATCAGATAATTAAATTCTTATTATTCACTTTTCAATCTGGATTGCGTAAGAATAAAGTATGAAAAGATTAGATTTCAGATTTTATTTTTACACAATATGCTTGCTATGAGATACCAAGTTGACAATGTTTATCCATAAAATCATTGAAAGAAGGAAAAGCTGGTAGGTTATAGTAGAAATTATCACGTTTAACTCTAGTAAGAGGCATTGCTAAATTTGAGTATACTGTTTTTTTACGCTTATTGATTATAGTAGTTTAATCTGTTTATCTGTTTTATTCCACTTCCATCCCTTTCCCTAATATCTTTTAATTTCGATAACTCATCCACCAATATTGCTACTTTCTATATACTTATCATTATAAAAATATTAAAATGTTTACTAAAAATATGTAAAATGTAAAAAATTATATTTTATAAATGAGGTTAATTAAATGTGGTCAGATACTGAATCTAAAGAAGACTATCTCAATTTTGGCGAAGTGTCGCAAATTGTTACTGAAATATTAGAAACTGAAGCTATGCTTCCCGTTTCGATAGGTGTTTTTGGCAACTGGGGGGCAGGCAAGTCCTCTCTATTGAATTTAATTGAGCAACAAATCAAGCCTGATGAGTGGATTGTAATTAAATTCGATGCTTGGCTTTATCAAGGGTTTGATGATGCCAGAGCCGCACTTTTAGAAGTAATTGCCAGCTATTTGATTCAGGCTGCCAAAAATGATGAAACTATTTGGAAAAAATCTAAAAATTTATTTGCAAGAATTAATGGCTTACGTGTAGCTGGTTTAGTTGTAGAGGGTGCAGCTTTAGCAGCAGGCTTACCTGCTTTTGGTTTAGTATCCAAAATATTTGAAACAGCCCAAAATGCTTTGGATGGTATTCAAAATGAAACGGAAAGTAAGCAAGTTGTAGAAACAGTAAAAGAAATCGTTGATTCAGAAAAAAATCTTATCAAATCCAAAGAACAACAAACTCCACCAAAACAAATTGATGAGTTCAGAAAAGAATATGGCGAAATCTTACAGGATTTAGGCAAAAAGCTGGTTATTGTAATTGATAATCTTGACCGTTGTCTGCCTGCTAATGCTATTCAGACATTGGAGGCGATTCGTTTATTTTTGTTTTTAAATCGGACGGCATTCATTATCGCGGCTGACGAGGAAATGATTCGCCATTCAGTTGCGGAGCATTACAAAGATTTGTCGTATCGTCATCAAATTGATTATTTGGATAAGCTCATACAGATTCCTATTCGTGTACCCAAAGCAGGTGTGCTTGAAATTCGTGCGTATTTATATATGCTGTACGCCATTCATCAAAAAGTACCAACCGGAAAATTAGCAAGTTTACGCCAATTTTTAGAAAATCATTTGCAACAATCTTGGAAAAGTCAATCTTTAAATCCAGAAGAAGTGGCTGAAACTATTGAAGAGCAACACAATCAAACTCTATTGTCAGATTTTGAACGCGCAAACAGAATAGCGCCTTTATTAGCAAATTCACCTAATATTCAGGGTAATCCTAGAATTGTAAAACGTATTTTAAATACCATTAAAATGCGTACCAAAATCGCAAACAAGCGTCAAATGCCGTTAGATGAAGCAATTATTACCAAGCTGGTTATTTTTGAGCGATGCGTGGATTATGATGTGATAACAAAATTTTATCGGCTTGTTAACGAAAGAGAGGGTAAACCTGAACTATTAAAAGAGCTGGAAGATAACAATGAGCAAAATTTATCAACACTCTCTGAAAATAAGCCTATTCAAGCATTTATCAAAGAATGGGCAAAGTTAGAGCCCAAATTATCCAATGTTGATTTGCGTACGGCGATCTATTTATCCAGAGAAACCATACCGCTAAATACTTATACCGCTCAACTTTCTCAAAAAGCCCAAGATGCTTTAAACATTTTACTTACAACCACATCAAGAACAGGCTCACAAGGTACCCAAGATGCCATTCAACAACTAACAATGGATGAACAAATCTCTGTTATGGACGCGTTAGTGGAACAATTAAGAAAAGTGGATAATTGGGATAAAAGTCCAAATGGTTTTGCGGGGGCTTGTTTGTTGGCAGAAAATTCAGAAGATGGGGCAAGAATTTTAAACCGTTTCATTATTGGGTTAAAACAAAGTGTAAAAAAACCTTGGTTAAATACGGCTTTAAAAAATGCAAATTGGTATAAGGAATAATAAATGGGTACTTCACAGTCTAGCGTAGGACCAAATGGTCGTTCACCTCTGTTACCGGCTTGGGTTGATGACAGCCAAGCAACGACTCAAACGCCAGATCCACAGAGATTAAAGGGATTGCGTCAAGCAATCGGTAGGGCTGTACGAGGCAGTGGACGTGATGATGTACGTAAAGCACTTGGTCATTATGCACGAAAAGCCAGTGGTGGTAAGCATACAGCCGTCCAAAAATTAGGGAAAATTACCCAAGCAGGTTCGGATTTATTTGGCATTTTTTCAGGCAGCCAGCAGCAACAATATTCGGTTAATTTACATAGTTTAAATGGCCAGCCTTGTGATCAAGTCATCACCCAAATTACCGAACTTTTGGCTGGTCACCACGGTGATTCAGACAAAATTCGTGCTGCGATGAATATTGCTTTATCAGAAGCATTGGAAGGAATGACAACTTTTGATGAAAATAGCATTACTACTGAAGTCATTGGTGGAATGATGGTTTGTTATTTAACTGAAAGTATTTTTCTGCAAATTGCACACGATGCCGGCAAGGCTTGGAAGAAAGGTGATGATCCTTTGCAAATTGCTATAGCAGAAAATGATTTACGACAACTCATTCGTGAAGTAGTAGATATTAAGCTTGCCCCTAAATTTACGGATGATGTTTGCCAGTTAACAATTGAACAAATGCAAGAAATTCAAAATCAAACTATTTTGGAAATTTGGGAAGAGTGGGAGGAGTATTGATGGCTCAATTAGTTTTTCATCACGATATTGAACAATTAAAAAATCTACCAAACGGTGTAATACCTGTTCGGTTGTATGGAATGGGAGATAAAAATCTACAAATTGCTTATATCGGCAATAGGATTTTGAAACAAGTTAAAAAATTGGGTGTTGCACCCAGTGATACTGTAATGGATTTTTTGACGATTGCTTTGGCAGTAACGGCAGCAGACACTTTTGTTTTGCGAAAAGATACCGCAAATGGTTGGTGTCGTTCGTTTTCCATTACTTTACCTTTGTGCCAGCCTGATATTTGGCATACAAACAAAACCCATTTAGAACAGATCTTACACTTTTTAAGTGGCGATATTTGGCAGTTTAATTTTCAGGCAGGAGGGCAATTACCGCCACGGCCCTATAAATTAAATAGCCGAACCAAATTGGTGGATTTAAGAAATAAAGACAGCGTTTGTTTGTTTTCAGGTGGTTTAGATTCAGCAATTGGGGCGATTGATTTATTGGAGCAGGGACATTCACCGGTTTTAGTTAGCCATTCTTATAAAGGTGATAAATCACGTCAGCACGTCATTATCCAGAAACTTAATCAATATGGTTATACTGATCGATTTTCGCAATTTAATGCGATTGCACAGCCACATCTAAATAATGGAAAAACTGCTGAAATCACAATGCGAACCAGAAGTTTAAATTTTTTGGCATTTGCTATTGTATCAGCTTATACATTACAGGAAGTCGCGCAAAAAAAGATTGATATTTTAGTGCCTGAAAATGGGGTAATTTCAATCAATGCACCTTTAACAGTACGCAGAGTAGGCGCTTTAAGTACCCGTACCACCCACCCTTATTTTATCCAAGAAATACAAAAATTTTTCACTGCGGTCAATATTCCTTTCACTTTAAGAAATCCTTATCAATTTAAAACTAAAGGGCAAATGATAGCAGAATGTAAAAATTTACCATTATTACAGCAAATTATCCCTGATACTGTTTCGTGTAGCCATTGGAAACGCAAAAATAAACAATGCGGGGTTTGTGTTCCATGCCTGATTCGTAGAGCGTCATTGCATTATGCTGGTATTACCAATGATGCCCAATATGAATTTAATGATATTCGGCAAATTTTAATAAATCAGGACAGAAGAGATGATTTATTTGCTTTAATAAGTGCTATTCGTCAAAAAAATCATCGCAACATCAATCAATGGGTTTTACAAAGTGGTCCACTACCCACTCAACAACTAAATCAGTTTGCAAATGTTTTTAGGAGCGGACTGGATGAAGTGGAGCAACTTTTAATAGTGAACCAAATATTATGATGGATATGCATTGCCATTTGGATTTATATACTAATCCACAATACGTTGCAAAACGATGTAAAGATGAAAATATTTATGTTTTATCTGTTACAACCACACCCAAAGCGTGGTATGGAACAAGTTCATTAGCAAAAGATTGTCCTCGTATTCGTACCGCCTTGGGATTGCATCCGCAACTGGCTCACGAACGTTGGCAGGAATTGGATTTGTTTGATGAATTATTAAACCAAACTCGCTATGTAGGTGAAATTGGGCTGGATGGCGGAAAAGAGTTTAAAACACATTGGGAAACCCAATTAAAGGTTTTTCGCCATATTTTAAGAAGCTCAGCAAAATCTGGAGGAAAAATATTAAGTATACATTCTAGAATGAGTGCAAATGCTGTACTAGATGAATTAATTCAAGTAAATGGTAACTTACCAATCCTTCATTGGTTTTCAGGCACAAAACAACAGCTAAAACGAGCGATTGAAATAGGCTGCTATTTTTCTGTAGGACCTGCAATGTTAAGCAGTAAAAAGGGTTATGAGTTGGTCAAACTAATGCCAATAGAAAAAATATTGATTGAAACCGATGGACCTTTTGGGTGTTTTAAAACACAAGCTTTACTACCCTGGAATGCCAATATTGGCATTGCAATATTAGCAGATATTTGGGGGATGAATATTTCAGAAGCTGAGAATATATTGAGACTAAATCTGTTTAGCTTAGTTTCTAAACATATATAACCCCCTTATTCCTTATGGATATAGGAAAATTGACGTTTGAAAGGCAGTAACATGACAGCCTGAAAAACAAACGCCTCCCTAATTTATTGATTAAGCATAAAAACCTGACAAAAACCTTTGTAAAAATCCCCTAAATCTCCCCAAGACATTGAGGGATTTTTGGGGATTTTACAAAGATCTCAGGCCGTCTGAAAGTATATTTTTCAGACGGCCTTTGTATTTGTTCAATGATTAGAACGGAATATCGTCGTCGATATCATCAACCGGAGCAGTCGGTTGTGCCGGAGCAGGACGACGGGCTGGGGCGGCTGGGGGTTCTTGAGCCGGAGCAGATTGGTATTGCTGTTGTGGTGCTTGTTGGTAGCTGCTTTGGCTTGAATGACCGCCTTGGCCTTGGTTGTAGCCGTCATCGTATGGTGCGCCGCCGCTGTTGTCGTTACGGCTGCCGAGCATTTTCATCTCATTGGCAATGATGTCGTAAGCAGTGCGCTCGATGCCGTCTTTACCTTGGTATTTACGGCTTTGGATGCGGCCTTCCAGATACACTTGGCTACCTTTACGCAGGTATTGACCGGCGATTTCGGCGAGTTTGCGGTACATGGTGATGTTGTGCCATTCGGTACGTTCTACGCGTTGACCGTTGCGGTCGTTCCACGTTTCACTGGTGGCAACGCTGAAGTTACAGACGGCCTCGCCGTTGGGCATATAGCGGACTTCCGGGTCACGGCCGAGGCGGCCGATGAGGATAACTTTATTCAATGACATTTTACACTCCTGTGATAATTTTTTCGGCGGCCTCTTGGTCGAATCCTTTTTGCAAGGCCTTGATATAAATGGTTTGTTTGTCTGCGCTAAAGCTGATGCTTTCAACGCCTTCAATTTCGGTCAATTTTTGGTAGAGCAAATCCGGATTTTGTTGCCATTCGGCGTTAAGCGGATAGCTGAGGTTTTTGACAGGTTTCGGTGCCGGCGAAATGACTGCCAATACCAGCCACAGCAACATCAATACGCTACAAAAGGCAAATACGCCTACAAAACCGTATTTTTGGAACAATAAACCACCGGTTGCGCCGCCGACAAACAAGCCGACCGACTGCATGGTGTTATACACGCCCATCGCGGTGCCTTTCAAATCGGACGGAGCGATTTTCGACACCATAGACGGCAGACTGGCTTCCAATACATTGAAACCAATAAAATAAACAATCAGATAAGCGGTAATCAACCATACCGAGTGCATTCCAAACAGCAAACCTATTTGCGCCGCGGCAATGCAGACGATACCCAGGATAAACACTTGTTTGAGTTTGTTGCGTGTTTCGCCGACGATAATCAGCGGCACCATAATAATCAGGCCGGTAATGGTTGACGGCAGATAGACTTGCCAGTGATGGATTTTTTCCAAACCCAACTGTGTCATGGCAAACGGCAATGCGGTAAATAAAGCCATTTGCGCCGCATGCAAGGCAAAAATACCGAAGTCAAGATTGAGCAGTTGGCGGTTTTTCAATACTTCGCCCATACGCGAAGGCTGCGCCTGCGTGTCTTCGTGCATTTTTGATACTTCAGGATCAGGCGTCATCCAAGCAACCACGCCGATACTGATTACCGTCAGAATACCGGTCAGCGCAAACAGGCCGGATACGCCGATAAAGCTGGCAATCATCGGCGCAAGCACTAGGCTGACGGAAAAGGTCAAGCCGATACTCAGGCCGATCATCGCCATCGCACGCGTCCGCACTTCATTACGGGTCAAATCCGCCAGCAAAGCCGTTACCGCCGCACTGACGGCACCAGCGCCTTGAATGGCACGAGCGGCAACCAACATCTGTAGGCTGTCGGCAACTGCGGCTAAAAAACTACCTGCCGCAAACACAATCAAGCCGGCATAAATCACTTTTTTACGGCCGAACTTGTCGGAAGCCATACCCAAAGGCAGCTGCAGCAAAGCCTGTGTCAGCCCGTAAATACCCATCGCCATACCGACCAGCGCTTTATTGTTTTCTGCGCCGGGCAACGAAGCGGCATACATTGCCAAGACAGGCAATACCAAAAACATCCCCAACATACGCAGTGCGTAAACGCCGGAAAGTGTGGTACTGGCACGCCACTCATGCGGAAACATTTGAATGCGGTTATCTCTTGCCATAAATAATGTTTCAGACGGCCTTAAGTTTGCGAAAGGCCGTCTGAAAGTGTGAATTAACAGATTTTCTGATTATACAGGATTCAAAGGAATTGCATGGGGTCAAATCGCAAGCTGTTTATCGCAAACCTGCTTCATCGGTATAAAACAGTTTCAACTGAAAACCAGCATCACGCAAGATCTGCCCTATCCCATTTATCCCGAATCAACCCCACTGCCATCTATTTCGCCACGCGCCTAACACGGCGTTCGGATATTTGTTACTGCCCAAGCTGCCGTTAAACCTTGCCAAAGCGCGGACAATATTGCCTTTTTCGATATTGTTGTAATGGCGAAGAATGGTGCAGCCATAGCGCAAATTGGTGCGGATATCGAAAAGGTTGTGCGACGGATTGCCGATATAGTTTTTCCAAAACGGCATCACCTGCATCAAACCGCGCGCGCCCACGCCGCTGATGGCATATTGGCGAAACGCGCTTTCCACTTCAATCAAACCCAGAATCACTTGAGTGTTGAGTCCGGCGCGACTGCTTTCATATTGAATATTAACCAACAGGCGGCGGCGCTCGCCCTCATCGGGAATAAAGCGTGCCAATCGGGAAGACATCGCTGCCAACCAACGCTCCCCTTCCCTCGAATCGGCAAACACCAGCCGCGCTGGGCTGGCGCTATTAATCGAACTGCGCATCACGGAAGCCACATCATCGGCCAGCGTTTCTTCACGTTGCGCCCCCGCCCATGCGGTCGCAGGCGTCAAAAGCATGGCTCCGCCGACTTGCAACAGGCGGCGGCGCGATAAAAATAAAGAATCTTGGTTTTCCGATTTCATGTGTTTTCTCTTTTTAGGCCGTCTGAAAAGTTCAGACGGCCTTTGATATACTTGCTTAAAGTCAGCATTATAAAATACATCTATGAGCAGAATCAAAGAGCTGTATAGCTTTTATTGTCAAGTGATACCGCCTCAAGTAACATTTAGGTTTTTCTAATCAACCGGTATTTTTTATGACCACCACTCCCGCCAACGTTTTAGCCTCCGTCGACTTGGGTTCCAACAGTTTCCGCCTGCAAATTTGTGAAAACAACAACGGCCAGCTGAAAGTCATCGACTCGTTCAAACAAATGGTTCGCTTTGCCGCCGGCTTGGACGAACAAAAAAACCTGAGCGAAGCCTCTCAAGAACAAGCCTTGGAATGTTTGGCAAAATTTGGCGAACGCCTGCGCGGATTCCAACCTGAAAACGTGCGCGTGGTGGCCACCAACACTTTCCGTGTCGCCAAAAACATCGCCCAATTCCTGCCCCGTGCCGAAGCGGCGCTGGGTTTTCCCATCGAAGTCATCGCCGGCCGTGAAGAAGCGCGTCTGATTTACACCGGCGTAGTGCATACCCTACCGCCCAAAGGCGACAAAATGCTGGTTATCGACATTGGCGGCGGCTCGACTGAATTTGTCATCGGCTCGGATTTGCAACCGCTGACTACAGAAAGCCTACCTTTGGGCTGCGTAACGTACAGCATGCGCTTCTTCCAAAACAAAGTGACCGCCAAAGATTTCCAAGCCGCCGTTTCCGCCGCGCGTATCGAAATCCAGCGCATCAGCAAAATGATGAAGCGTACCGGTTGGGATTTCGCCATCGGCACCTCCGGTTCGGCAAAATCCATACGCGACGTTTTGGCGGCCGAATTGCCGCAAGAAGCCGACATTACCGCCCAAGGCATGCGTTATCTTGCCGATAGGATTATCGAAGCCGGTTCGGTTAAAAAAGCCAAATTTGAAAACCTCAAACCCGAACGCATCGAAGTTTTTGCGGGCGGGTTGGCCGTGATGATGGCCGCTTTTGAAGAACTCTCGCTGACCAAAATGACCGTTACAGAAGCCGCACTCCGCGACGGTGTGTTCTACGACTTAATCGGCCGCAGCCTCAATGTCGATATGCGCGAACAGACAACGGCAGAGTTCCAAAAACGCTACCACGTCAGCCTCAACCAAGCCAAACGCGTTGCCGATACCGCGCAAGCCTTTATGAACAGCCTGTGCCACGCCAAAAACGTAACCGTTCAAGAACTTGCCCTGTGGAACCAATACCTCAGCCGCGCAGGCCGTCTGCATGAAATCGGCTTGGATATTGCCCATACCGGTTATCACAAACACTCCGCCTACATTCTTGAAAACGCCGATATGCCGGGCTTCTCACGCAAAGAGCAAACCATTTTGGCGCAACTGGTTATCGGCCATCGCGGCGACCTCAAGAAAATGGCGGACATTATCGGCAACAACGAAATCATGTGGTGTGCCGTATTGTCCCTGCGCCTGGCAGCCCTCTTCTGCCGCTCGCGCCTGCCGCTTGATTTGCCACCGCAAACCCAGCTTCGCGTCGATGAAAACAACCACAGCTTCATCTTGCGCATCAACGCCCAATGGCTGGAGCAACACCCCCTCATCGCCGATGCGCTGGACTACGAAAGCGCGCAATGGCAAAAAATCGATATGCCTTTCTCGGTTCAAGCACAATAAACCGCGCTCCGTTATAATAGGCAGTTTTTCAAAATCCAAACCGCAGGCCGTCTGAAAACGACAGCCTGCCATACATCAAGGAAAACCATGAGAAAACCCCAACGCGGCTACGCCCGCCAAGACCGTGTCAAAGAACAAATCATGCGCGAGCTTGCCGAACTCGTCCGCACCGGCCTGAAAGACCCGCGCGCTGGTTTCATCACCATCAACGAAGTCGAAGTCACCCGCGATTACAGCCACGCAACCGTGTTTTATACCGTCCTTGACGACAGCACACGCGACATTACCGAAGAAGCTTTGGAACACGCCAAAGGCCATTTGCGCAGCGAATTGGCCAAACGCATCAAACTCTTCAAAACGCCCGAGCTGCACTTCAAATACGACGAATCACTCGAACGCGGCATGAGCATTTCCAGCCTGATCGACCAAGTGGCGGCGGAAAAACCGGTTGAAGACTGATTGATTAAAACACGCAGGCCGTCTGAACCCTTTCAGACGGCCTGAACATTAATATTTCTTAATTAATATGACCAATAAACCCACCAAACGCCCGGTCAACGGCGTTCTTCTCCTCGACAAATCCGAAGGCCTTTCCAGCAACACTGCCCTGCAAAAAGCGCGGCGCTTGTTCCGTGCTGAAAAAGCCGGGCATACCGGCGTACTCGATCCTTTGGCCACAGGGCTTCTGCCTGTTTGTTTCGGCGAAGCGACCAAGTTCGCCCAATATCTGATTGATGCCGACAAAGCGTATACAGCCACGCTGAAACTGGGCGAAGCCAGCAGTACGGGCGATGCTGAAGGCGAAATCATTGCCACCGCACGCGCCGATATTTCATTGTCCGAATTTCAGACGGCCTGCCAAGCGTTAACAGGCAATATCCGCCAAGTGCCTCCCATGTTTTCCGCCCTCAAGCACGAAGGCAAACCGCTGTACGAATACGCACGCAAAGGCATCGTTATCGAACGCAAAGCGCGCGACATCACTATTTACTCCATTGATATTACTGAATTTGATGCGCCCAAAGCTGTGATAGACGTACGTTGCAGCAAGGGCACTTACATCCGTACCCTCAGCGAAGACATCGCCAAACACATCGGCACATTCGCCCACCTGACCGCCCTGCGCCGTACCGAAACCGCAGGCTTTACCATTGCCCAAAGCCACACACTCGAAGCTTTGGCAGAACTAGATGAAACCGAACGCGATGCCCTGCTGCTACCTTGCGATGTTTTGGTGCAACTTTTCCCCAAACTTGAGTTAAACGACTACGCCGTTACCATGCTCAAACACGGCCAACGCCCCCAGTTTACCGAAGACATTTCTGCCGAGCAGCCCATCCGTGTGTACAGCCGAGACGGCTCATTTATCGGACTGGTGGAATATCAAAAAGAAATAGGCCGTCTGAAAGCCTTGCGCCTGATGAATACCGCCGACAAATAACTTCCTGTAAAGAGAGCCGATCATGAAAGTCTATACCGCCGCCCAGATGCGCGAACGCGAACAAGCAGCCGTCGATAAAGGCACAAGTTTCGACCAACTGATGGAAAACGCCGGCAGCTCAGCCGCCCAAGACCTCATGCAGCGTCATCCTCAAGCCGGACGCGCCCTGATCGTTTGCGGCAAAGGCAACAACGGCGGCGACGGCCTAGTCATGGCAAGATATATGCAGGCGCAAGGTTGGCACATCGACATTCTGTTTTTACTCGGAGAAAACCTCTCCCCCTTGGCTCAAACCAATCGCGAACGCCTCAACGGTTTGCCCCACATTGAATTGATATCCGCACAAGAACTGGAAGGCCGTCTGAAAAAAGGTTACGACATCATTATCGAAGGCATATTCGGCACAGGCTTCAGCGGCGCGCTTCCACCCGAAATCGCCGCCCTCTGCCGCCAACTCAATCATTCAGACGGCCTGAAAGTCGCCCTCGATATTCCCACCGGCCTCAACTGCGACACCGCCGAAGCCGATCCCGACACATTCCGCGCAGACCTGACCTACACCTTTGCCGCCTACAAACCGGCACACTTAAGCGAGTCCGGCAAAACCTATTGTCAAGAAACCGTCTGTTTACCTATTGGTATTGATTAAATGCCTATAAAAAACAACAGGGTGCAATTTTGCACCCTGTTATTTTTGCTTACTTCCAAATCTGTGCCAATTTAATCCCCAGCGCCGTCAAACCAAACGAACCGAAAACATGCAGACAGGTTGCCATCAAAGCCATGCCCCAACGTTGCGCCTGCATCAAACCCACCATCTCCACTGAAAAACCTGAAAATGTGGTCAAGCTGCCGAGAAAGCCGGTAATCCAAAGCAAACGCCATTGCGGATCGGTTAAGAGTTCCGCCAATACACCGATCAGCAGCGCACCCAGCCAGTTTGCCGCCAATGTACCGATAGGAAAAGGCACCGAAGACACCAGCACCAAGCCAAACAGCCAACGCAATACAGCCCCGATAGCGGCACCGCAAACAATGGGAAAAATATAAGCAAACATAACAAGTTAAACATTCAATTCAAAAAACAGACAATCCGGTCATTAGGCCGTCTGAAAACCAAGCAAGGATGCCTTCATGTCTTACTGCCAAATCTTAGGCGCGGATTTCAAATATCTGTCGTCATCGAAAGTACAAATCCATTGCGGCTTGAGCGCGATAAAAATGGCTGTTGAAATACCGCTCAAAAATGCCTCCGCCCAAGCGATTAAGAAGAAAACAGGAAAAGCGGTTCTCCATAATACCGCCGTATCAAACACATCCGCCCAGTCCAACAAACCGACCAAAACCACACCGGTAAACACCATTCCGACCGCCGCAGCCCAAAAACCATTCAGAAAAATAAAGATAAAGATATTGGCAGGCAAACGCGATACCCAATGGCGGAAACCCAAGTTCACCAACAAAGGCGGAAGCAATACGGACAAGGCGTTGATGGGAAACATATGCCAATCGCCCCAAAGCCACAAATATGGAAAAAACAGTAAAACGCCAAGGCAGAATGTAGCAGAGGTGCCCAGCATTAAAGCCGTCAGGTTTAAAGCAAGCAGATGATAGCTCATGCCGGCCAGTTGTCCGCTTTCCGGGGAAGCATTCAAACTCCAAGCCAGCGGCAACACCACGGCAGCCACCAAGAATGCGGAACGATGCTGCGATACTGACACCCATGCCTGCTTTGCACACAAAGCAAAAATCACCAGCAACACAGGCCATGCCGCCATCACGACACCAACGGGAAACCATCCGTTTTGAAAAATCATCATCTCATCCGCAAAATGTTCAGACGGCCTATTATACGCGTCTCAAGCCACAGCTTTGACAATCCTGTCTGCCTTTGCCGTTAAAGCTTGTTTCGGCTGGTTTTGTTTACCCGAAAAAAGCGTTAGAATAACGGACTTTGCCGTTTAATTAAGGGGATGGACGCATGCTTTGGACAATATTGGCTTTAATTCTGCTGGCTGTCATAGCCGGCTTGTTCTGGTGGCGCCAGAAACAAGAGCAAAAGTGGCGCCATGAATTGGCCCGACTCAGTGGCGACGAACAAGAAATAAACGAAGAAGACAGCCCGGTCGGTTTTTTCGACCAACTGGACAGCCTGAAACGTTTGTTCAGCATGAACAAGCGCACTGCCGACAACCATAAAATTGCCCGCATCCGCCTGCTTTCCGTGCTCGAACACAATAAAATGAAACGCGCCGAAACAAACGAAGAGCACGCAGCAGAACCGTTTACCGAAGAGCTGGAACACATCACAGCTACCGAAGAAGAAATCAAAGTTGCACCTAAAACCCGCAAATCTGCCAAACCGGAACGTATTCCTAAAATAACGCCGTTTGCACAGATGGAAACGCCCGAATACAGCCCGTCTTTGGTGCAAAACAGCAATTTTGAAGAAATCACATTAGAAGAAGCCACCCGTTCCCTGCACGAAGCAGCGGTTGAAGAATGGAACGAGCATTTGGCCGAAAAAAATGCGCCAATTTACAAAGACGAAGTCGAAACCCCATTATTGCGCGCTTCATCCCTGCCGATGACCGGCATGGAAATCATCGACTATAACGACCCTATCTTGCGCCGCACACGCGAACGTGCCTTGGCGCGTGCCAATAATGTCCGCGTGGCAGAAGCCAATGCGCCGCATATCGAAACCGTTCAGACGGCCTTAAGAACTGCCGAAAAAGAAGCCATCCTCCCCTATACTTCCATGCAGGCATTCCCTTCTGAAATCCAAGCGGAAGATATTCACAACAACCTTGCCCGCCGCACCGCCGCCCGCCACAAACTGGCCGAGGCCGTCGCCCCATTACGCGGCTACTCTCCGCGCACCATCGAAAATGACGAAATTTTGGCCAACTTGGGACAAATCAGCCGTCCTGCCAGCTTGCGCCGTCAAGTTCGCTATACCGAAGCGGCCGCCGAAAGATGGGCGCGTAAACAAGCTGCCACGGAAGCTGTTGCACCACGACCTTCCGCACCGGCAACGCCGTCCCGTCCGAAACCGGCTGCGCCTGTTAAAAAATCCCCTTATATCTCCCGACCTGCCACGCCAAACGCAACCGTAGTCGAGCCGCCTGCCGTACCGGTTGTCCCTATGGCTAAAACCGATATTCCTAAGCCGCCCGTTTTCCAAACCTCGATTGCGCCAATTGATATCCCCGAGCCGCCTGCTTTTGAACATAAAATCCAAGTACCGATTTTTGATGCACAAGTCAATGCACATGTCAGCAATCAGCCTGAACGCAGTATCCGTGATTATTTAATCAGCGAATCTGCCGTCGAAGAAGCGGAATTCGATAGTGAGCCGGAAGCTCCTGTACAACCGGACACAGAAGCTATTCAAGCGGTTGAAACCATTAAACCCGTTGAATCTGTTGAAACAATCGCAAGGCCGTCTGAATATACACAGACAGTCGTTGAAACACCTGTGCAAACCGTAAAACCAAGCATTCAAGAGAGTACGCCAAGCGTAGTTCATCCAACTTCGGCAACACTTACCGATGCACGCCTGCCGACTACCGCCCTGCTTCTGCCGCCGCAATTTGACCCAAGCGCATCGCAAACTGAAGAACAGTTGTTGGAAAACAGCATTACCATCGAAGAAAAACTGGCCGAGTTCAAAGTTAAAGTCAAAGTGATGGATTCCTATTCCGGCCCGGTCATTACGCGCTACGAAATCGAGCCTGATGTCGGCGTGCGCGGCAGTGCCGTTTTGAACCTTGAAAAAGACTTGGCGCGCTCGCTTGGCGTGGCTTCCATCCGCGTGGTGGAAACCATCCCCGGCAAAACCTGCATGGGCTTGGAATTGCCTAATCCGAAACGCCAAATGATCCGCCTGAGCGAAATCTTCAATTCGCCTGCATTTACCGAATCCAAATCCAAACTGACCCTCGCTCTCGGCCAAGACATTACCGGCCAGCCTGTTGTGACAGACTTGGCCAAAGCGCCGCATCTGCTGGTTGCCGGTACGACTGGTTCGGGTAAATCCGTAGGTGTGAACGCCATGATTCTGTCCATGCTCTTCAAAGCAACGCCTGAAGACGTGCGCATGATTATGATTGATCCGAAAATGCTGGAGCTGAGCATTTACGAAGGCATTCCGCACCTGCTCGCCCCCGTCGTAACCGATATGAAGCTGGCCGCAAACGCCCTGAACTGGTGCGTCAACGAAATGGAAAAACGCTACCGCCTGATGAGCTTTATGGGCGTGCGCAACCTTGCCGGTTTCAACCAAAAAATTGCCGAAGCCGTCGCGCGTGGCGAAAAAATCGGCAGCCCGTTCAGCCTCACGCCTGAAAACCCTGAGCCATTGGAGAAACTGCCGTTTATCGTGGTCGTGGTAGATGAGTTTGCCGATCTGATGATGACTGCAGGCAAGAAAATTGAAGAACTGATTGCCCGTCTTGCCCAAAAAGCGCGTGCAGCCGGCATCCATTTAATTCTTGCCACCCAACGCCCAAGCGTGGATGTCATTACCGGCCTGATTAAAGCCAATATTCCGACACGCATTGCCTTCCAAGTATCCAGCAAAATCGACAGCCGCACGATTCTTGACCAAATGGGCGCAGAAAACCTGCTCGGCCAAGGCGATATGTTGTTCCTGCCACCCGGCACCGGTTATCCGCAACGTGTACACGGCGCGTTTGCTTCCGACAACGAAGTACACCGCGTAGTGGAATACCTGAAACAATTCGGTGCGCCTGACTATATCGACGATATTTTAAGCAGCGGTTCGACCGAGGACTTTACCGGCACCAGCCGCAGCAACGACAGCGACCTCGACCCCATGTATGACGAAGCCGTTTCCGTTGTCTTAAAATCGCGTAAGGCCAGCATTTCCAATATCCAACGCCAACTGCGCATCGGCTACAACCGCGCCGCCCGCCTGATTGACCAAATGGAAGCCGATGGCATTGTTTCCCCGGCGGAAAACAACGGCAACCGCACCATCTTGGCGCAAAGCAGCGAGCATCTGGATTAATTTATCCTTGTTTAAGATTAAGGCCGTCTGAAAACTTTTCAGACGGCCTTTTGTCAAGACCGGAAAAAAACAGGTAAATCCGTTTTTCGCTTAGAAACAATCTTATTATGATTCATGCCTTCGGCAACACCCCACCCTTTACGAGGAAAAACAAATGAAAAATATTTTGCAGAATTTTTCGGCACTTTCTGGCTGGTATTCGGCGGCTGCGGCAGCGCGGTTTTGGCAGCAGCTTACCCAGAACTTGGCATTGGCTTTACCGGTGTCGCTTTAGCATTCGGTTTGACCGTACTGACCATGGCTTACGCTGTCGGCCACATTTCCGGCGGCCACTTCAACCCTGCCGTTTCCGTCGGCCTTTTTATCGGCGGCCGTTTCAACGGTAAAGACTTGTTGCCTTACATCGTATCCCAAGTGATCGGTGCGATTGCTGCTGCGGGCGTTCTGTATCTGATTGCTTCCGGTAAAACCGGTTTTGATGCTGTTGCTTCCGGCTTTGCCAGCAACGGTTTCGGCGAGCACTCTCCTAACGGTTACGACATGATGGCCGCTTTGCTGATCGAATTCGTCCTGACCACATTCTTCCTGATCATCATCATGGGTTCTACCGACAAACTGGCTCCAGCCGGCTTCGCTCCTATCACCATCGGCCTGGGTCTGACCCTGATTCACTTGATCAGCATTCCTGTAACCAATACTTCCGTTAACCCTGCACGTTCTACCGGTGTTGCCTTGTTCCAAGGCGGCTGGGCTGTTGAACAACTGTGGTTGTTCTGGTTGGCTCCTATTGCCGGCGCAGCAGTTGGCGCGGCTATTTACCGCTTCGTTTTGGCTAACGACGACAAATAATCTTGACGGAATGACATTCCCGGTGTGGCTGACACTCTAAACTGACCGCACCCAAGTTGCCGAGACACAAACGCACCGCCTGACTCAGACGGTGCGTTTGTTTTTGCCATGTTACAATACTTCCTTTTCCCACATTCTCAAACTATTATGCAAACCTTACCTTTTCAAACCGATATCGCTGACAGAATGCTGGTCAATACCGAAAACGAAACCATCCATCCCGATGCCGTATTCGTACAAACGCAAAACGGCTATTGGATTGCTTGGCACGACCAGCAAGCCGCCCTGCTTGCCCCCGACACACCACCCGATATTCCCTGCTTTTGGGTAGAAGGCGCAGAAAGCCTGGAAGAGCTGGTAAGCATGGTAGAAAACGGCGAATTTGACGAAGTTGAAGAATTTGACGGCGATGATGATGCTTGGCAAGAAGCACTCGGATGCGGCCATCATCACGAAGGACACTGCGGATGCAGTCATTGAGATGCACCAATCGCCTGATTCCGGCACTTGCCCTTTGCCTGACGCTTAACGGCTGCGTTGTAGGCGCGGCTGTCGATTTGGCCGCCACAACCGTCCTGACTGCCGGAAAATTGGTTGTTAAAGGAACCGGGGCAGTGATTGACGCCGCCATTCCTGACGGTAAAAAAGACAAGGATAAAGAAAAAGAGAAGGAAAAGAGCAAAGAAAAGCCAAAATCGGAAGAAATCGTCTATAAAGAAGAATCCTCCGACGAAGTAACGCAATAATCCTTCAGACGGCCTCAGCAAGGTAACCAATCCTACTGAGGCCGTCTGAACATTCATCCTTACATATAGCCCTGTTCGCGCAAAGAGCAGGTTTCTTTTGCCGTCACGATAAAATGGTCCAACAGCGTAATATCGACCAAACTTAAAGCCTGTTTCAAACGCTCTGTAAACTGCACATCAGATTCAGACGGCCTTGCCGAACTGCCCGGATGATTGTGTGCCAAAATCAAACTGTCGGCATATTCATCCAATGCCAATTTGACAATTTCACGGATATAAACCGTATTTTCCGCCACCGTACCGCGCGACAATTCCCGTACCGCAATCAATTGATTTTGACGATTGAGCAGCAAAGCAACGCTGACCTCGATTTTTTCATGCCCAAGATGCAGGCGCAGATAATCCGCAACCGATTTCGGGTTTGACAAAACAATCTGCTCCTGCAAATCCTCACCTAAAATCCGCCGCCCGATTTCTTTGACCACGGCAAATTGAGTATAGCTTGCCAAACCCATGCCCTTATAAGCAGCGAGTGTTTTGGCATCCGCACTCATCAGCTTCCCCAAACTGCCAAACTCACTCAACAAATAACGCGCCAAATCAACCGCGCTCATACCGCGCGTTCCAACACGCAATAAAATTGCCAGCAACTCCGCATCACTCAACGCCGCCGCACCATGCGCCAAGAGCTTCTCGCGCGGCCGCTCCCCCTCGGGCCATTCTTTGATACTCATATTTTCCCTTTTATTTTGGGGCTGACGTAGATTAGCCCTAAATTCCACACCAATCCCGCAGGATTTTAAGCTGTTGAGACGGTGTGCCGAAGTTAAATCGAAATTCGCATTCTTTCAAGAACAGCGGGAAAGATTTGCGATCGATTCCGTTGTATTTTCACAAGACACGTTTTGCCTGATTCCAAAAATTCTCAATGCCGTTAATGTGGTTCTGACGGTCGGTAAATTCCTTGGAATGGTTGATGCGGTAATGGATGAAACCGCTCACATCCAACTTGTCGTAGCTGCTCAGGCTATCCGTGTCAACAATGCTGTCCAGCATGATTTTCTTTTTGATGACAGGGAGTAACGTTTCAGACTTGGCATTATCCACCACAACGGTATAGACCCGTCCGTTGCGTTTCAGAATACCAAAGACAACCACTTTTCCTGCCGCGCCGCGACCACGTCTGCCTTTACGCCGTCCGCCGAAATAGCTTTCGTCCAACTCGACAGGGCCCTCAAAAACCTCATCGGCAACCAAGGCCAGATAATGGCTGATAACCATACGAATTTTGCGGTAGAACAGAATAGCGGAGTTGGGCTGAATGCCCAAAATATCGGCAGCGGAACGGGCGGTAACTTGGAGTACAAAAAATTCAAGTAGTTTCTTTTGAACTCTCTTTCTTAATTTACAATTGGTTATCTGCATTTTCGTAGCCTAGCATAACTGCTAATCTACGTCAGTCCCTTTATTTTTTATATAGCGGATTTAGTTTCAATTTTGAGCAAACTGCCCCGCCCGATATAAAATGTAATCCATTATGGTTTTAGCAAATAAATGCAATTTGCGTATTTTATTCTATTTTGAATAATTATTTAAGACATATAAATAACAATTAAGCCACTTTGTGCAGAAAAACAACGTTACCCATTTTTACTATCGTGTTTCCCTGCCTGCCTTTCCTTTCATATTTGTTTCAAATCAGCCGATACAAGCAATTTCATATTGCCCCTATGAGGCTTAGGCTAATATAATATCGAGTTTGCCGAGAGCAAAAGCTTAGGCTTAAACTGCTTTCTATCCACGCTGCCCGTGCGCTTTACAAGAGTTTCAGACGGCCTCCGTCCGACTCCCGCCAGCAATCAAACAGCTTTTTATCACCCATTCGAAAATCCGTTTTGCCGGTACTCGTCTTTCTTTTTGGAGTATTGCCATTATGACCGCAACCACTGCGTCTTCAGCCAAACCTTATCTGCAAATCCAAGGCTTGGTGAAAAAGTTTGGTGACAATTACGCTGTCGATAACATCGACTTGGACATTTACCAACATGAAATCTTTGCCCTTTTGGGCAGCTCAGGCAGTGGCAAATCCACGCTGCTGCGCATGTTGGCAGGCATGGAAAGCCCAAATCAGGGCAAAATCATTCTCGACGGCCAAGACATTACCAAGCTTGCTCCGTACGAGCGCCCAATCAACATGATGTTCCAAAGCTATGCTCTGTTCCCACACATGAGCGTTGAGCAAAACATCGCTTTCGGTCTGAAACAAGACAAAATGCCTAAAGGCGAAATCGACGCCCGAGTGGAAGAAATGTTGCGCCTAGTGCAAATGACCAAATACGCCAAACGCAAGCCGCACCAACTCTCCGGCGGTCAGCAACAACGTATCGCTTTGGCACGCAGCCTGGCGAAACGTCCTAAAATCCTGCTGCTTGACGAACCTTTGGGCGCACTCGATAAAAAACTGCGCCAACAAACCCAACTGGAATTGGTCAACACGCTGGAACAAGTCGGCGTAACCTGCATCATGGTTACCCACGACCAAGAAGAAGCGATGACCATGGCGACCCGTATCGCCATTATGTCTGACGGCCAATTGCGCCAAGTTGGTACGCCTAGCGACGTATACGATTATCCTAATAGCCGCTTTACTGCTGAATTTATCGGCGAAACCAATATTTTTGACGGCGTCGTTGTTGATGACCGCGCCGATTTCTCCATCGTCAAATGTGACGGCTTGGAAAACCACGTCCGCATCGACCACGGCTTGGGCGTTCCGAACGACCATGAAATTTGGATCAGCATCCGCCCTGAAGACATTGATTTGCACAAAGAAAAACCAGAACACTTAGGCGCGCACAACTGGGCTCAAGGCACAGTCAAAGAGATTGCCTACCTGGGCAGCTTTGCGATTTACCACATCAAACTCGCCAACGGCCGCGTCGTCAAGAGCCAAGTTCCCGCACCTTATTGGTATGTGCGTAACATTACGCCGCCGACTTGGGATGAAACCGTCTATATCAGCTGGCCTGAAAACCAACCGACACCTCTGTTCAGTTAATTTGAGGGAAATGAGATGAACCTTAAAAAACTGAAAAATAAACTGTTCCGCCACCCTGGCCAGCGTGCAGTTATTGCTGTGCCGTATATTTGGCTTTTGATTCTGTTTCTGATTCCGTTCGCCATCGTCTTGAAAATCAGCTTTGCCGAACAAGAAATCGCCATTCCGCCATTTACGCCGTTGACAACGATTGATGAAGATTTAGGCCGTCTGAATATTGCCATCAGCTATCAGAACTACGCCGACATCTTCCAAAACTTTTGGAATACGCTCAATCCGTTTGGCGACAGTGAAAACAGCAATATCTATCTGATGACCTACTGGTCTTCGATTAAGACTGCGCTGACGACAACCATCATCTGCCTGCTGATTGGTTATCCGACCGCTTATGCCATTTCACGCGCCAATCCGGCTGCGCGCAACGGCCTGCTGTTGGCAATCATGCTGCCTTTCTGGACCTCTTTCCTGTTGCGTGTTTACGCATGGATGGGTTTATTGGGACACAACGGCATCATCAATAATTTCTTAATCAAATATGGAATCATCAGCGAGCCTTTAGACCTGTTCTACAATTCTTTCTCGCTGAATTTGGTGATGGTTTACGCCTATCTGCCGTTTATGATTTTGCCGCTGTACACACAACTGGTAAAACTGGACAACCGTCTGCTCGAAGCTGCTTCCGACTTGGGCGCAGGTCCGATCAAATCCTTCTTTACCATTACCCTGCCTTTATCCAAAACAGGCATCATTGCAGGCTCTATGCTGGTCTTCGTGCCGGCCGTCGGCGAATTTGTGATTCCTGAATTGGTGGGCGGTTCTGAAAACCTGATGATCGGTAAAGTATTGTGGCAGGCATTCTTCGACCAAAACAACTGGCCGCTGGCTTCTGCCGTCGCCGTCGTTATGGTTGCCCTGCTGGTTGTACCGATTGCCCTGTTCCAGCACTATGAAAACCGCGAATTGGAAGAAGGAGGCAAATAATGCAGAAAACCAAATTATCCTGGTTCTTGAAACTGATGCTCCTGCTCTCGCTGGCATTCCTCTACATTCCGCTGGTGGTTTTGGTCATCTATTCTTTCAATGAATCCAAACTGGTTACCGTTTGGGGCGGTTTCTCAACCAAATGGTACGGCGCATTGATGGAAAACGACACCATCTTGGAAGCGGCCTGGCTGTCATTGCGCATCGCCATCGTTTCCTCACTTGCCGCCGTAGCACTCGGCACATTGGCTGGTTACGCCATGGCGCGTATCAAACGCTTCCGTGGCAGCACCCTGTTTGCCGGTATGATTTCCGCACCTATGGTGATGCCTGACGTGATTACCGGTTTGTCCATGCTGCTGTTGATTATTCAGGTGCAAATGTTCCTGCAAGGCAGTGAATTGCTGCAATCGCTCTACTTCGATCGCGGCTTCTTCACCATCTTCCTCGGCCATACGACGCTTTGTATGGCATACATTACCGTCGTCATCCGTTCGCGTCTGGTGGAGCTTGACCAATCGCTCGAAGAAGCCGCCATGGACTTGGGTGCCCGTCCGCTAAAGATTTTCTTCGTGATTACCCTGCCGCTGATTGCCCCTGCGATTGCTTCCGGTTTCCTCTTGGGCATTACCCTGTCTTTGGACGACTTGGTGATTACCTCCTTCCTGTCAGGCCCGGGTTCATCGACATTGCCGCAAGTGATTTTCTCCAAAATCAAACTCGGTCTTGACCCGCAGATGAACGTTTTGGCAACCATCCTGATCGGTATCATCGGTACGCTGGTGATTGTCGCCAACTACTGGATGATGCGTCAGGCAACCAAACGGGAACGCGAGGCTGCCGAAGCCTACCGCCAAGAAAAATTGGCAGCCGAGAAAGCCGCCTAATATGCAGACAGGCTGTCCGATAAAGCGTCGGAACAGCCTGTTTTATTAACTGCATCTTATCCTTTCAGACGGCCTGAACCCAAACCCACATTCCAGGCCGTCTGAAAACCTGTTTTCAATAAAGTTAAAACCAACAAAGCCCAAATCATGATCAATCCCAGCTTCAAAGAATACCTTCCTTCCTACTATGTCAGCACAGCCAATCCCCATCCGTCTTATCCGACGCTCGAAGGCCGTCTGAAAACTGAAACCTGCGTTATCGGCGGCGGCTTGACCGGTTTATGCACCGCCCTACCGCTTGCCGAAAACGGCCATGAAGTCATCGTGCTTGAAGCCGCCCGTATCGGTTTCGGCGCATCAGGCCGCAGCGGCGGACAAGTCATCAGCGATTTTGCCTGCGGCATGGAAGAAATCGAGAAACAAGTCGGCTTAGAACAGGCCCAATGGTTCTGGCAGCAATCCCTGCAAGCCGTTGAACTGGTTGACTCGCGCATTCAAAAACACAATATCCAATGCGATTGGCAACGCGGCTACGCGACCGTCGCCGTCCGTCCTCAGCATTGGGAAGAATTGCAACAATGGCACGAACACGCCCAAAAACATTATGGCGCAAGCCATTACCAGCTTTGGGATAAAGCCACGCTGAAGCAACAACTTGCCAGCGATAGGTATCAAGGCGCGCAATTTGATCCTTTATCCGGCCACTTGCACCCGCTCAATTACACCCTAGGCATTGCCAAAGCGGCAGCCGATGCAGGCGCACAACTTTTTGAGCAATCCCCGATGACGCGTATCGAGCCATGCGATAATGGCTGGCTGGTTCATACACCCAATGGCAGCGTTGAATGCAAAAACCTCGTTTATGCCGTCAACACTTATGCAGGCTTACACCCGAAATTCAAAGTATTGGAACAAAAAGCCATTGCAGTCAGCACCTTTATCATCGCCACCGAGCCTCTGGGTGAGCGTGCCAAAGACCTGATCCGCAACAATATGGCCATCTGCGACAACCGCCACGTCCTCGACTACTACCGCCTCAGCACCGACGGCCGCCTGCTCTTTGGCGGCAAAGACAACGAATTTATCGACGATCCAGACCGCATGACCGAACTCGTCCGCCAAGACATGCTGAAAGTTTTCCCGCAACTTGCCGATATCAGAATCGAGCATTCTTGGGGCGGCGAATGCGACATCACGCACAATCTCGCCCCACATTTCGGCCGCCTCGCCCCTACTGTTTTCTACGCCCAAGGCTATTCCGGACACGGCATGGCGATTACCGGCATTGCCGGTTTGGCGATTGCCGAAGCCATCATGGGCGATGAGGGCCGTCTGAAACCTTTTGAGCAACTTCGCCACAGCAATATCATTACCCAGCCTTTCCTGCGCAAACTCGGCTCTTTCCTCGGCTCAAAATACTATCAATGGAAAGACAGCCACTAAACCCAAGCAACAAACATATTTCAGACGGCGGCAGATTCAAGTAAAATTCAGGCCGTCTGAAAGCTTAGATACGACAAAATTCAATCATTTATCAGCAAGGAAACCATCATGAGCAACCATCACAAACTCATCATCCTCGGCTCCGGCCCTGCCGGCTATACTGCCGCCGTCTATGCCGCCCGTGCCAACCTCAACCCTGTGATCATTACCGGCGTTGAGCAAGGCGGACAACTGATGACCACCACCGAAGTGGACAACTGGCCTGCCGATGCAGGAGGTGTACAAGGTCCGGAACTGATGGCCCGTTTCCAAGCTCATGCCGAACGCTTCGGTACTGAAATGATTTTCGACCAAATCCATACCGTTGATTTGCAAAACCGTCCTTTCACCCTCAAAGGCGATATGGGCGAATACACCTGCGATGCACTCATTGTTGCTACCGGCGCATCCGCCAAATATTTAGGTTTGCCAAGCGAAGAAACCTTTGCCGGCAAAGGCGTTTCCGCCTGCGCAACTTGTGATGGTTTCTTCTACAAAAAACAAGATGTTGCCGTAGTCGGCGGTGGCAATACCGCTGTGGAAGAAGCCCTCTACCTTGCCAATATTGCTAACACTGTTACCCTGATTCACCGCCGCGACAGCTTCCGCGCCGAAAAAATCATGGTGGACAAACTGATGCAACGCGTCGAAGAAGGCAAAATCATCCTCAAGCTCAACAGCTCGGTTGATGAAATCTTGGGCGACGAAAGTGGCGTTACCGGTGCACGCCTGAAACACAATGACGGCAGTACTGAAGAAATCGCCGTCAAAGGCGTTTTCATCGCCATCGGCCACAAACCCAACACTGATATCTTCAAAGGCCAACTCGATATGGATGAAACCGGCTACCTGAAAACCAAAGGCGGTACCGGCGACAATGTCGGCGCAACCAATATCGAAGGCGTATGGGCGGCAGGCGACGTCAAAGACCATACCTACCGTCAAGCCATCACCAGCGCAGCTTCCGGCTGCCAAGCCGCGCTTGATGCCGAACGTTGGCTCGACCGCCACGGCGTATAAGCCTCTAAGCTACGCCCTATTCTTTAAAACATAATAAAAGGCCGTCTGAAATTTCAGACGGCCTGAGACCTTTGCAAAATTCCTTCCCCCAACAGCCGAAACCTAAACACAGGTTTTCGGCTGTTTTTGTTTCAAATATCCACTGATTTTACTCAAATACCCCCTTATGTCGTCTTGCGCCAGCCAGTTACGGTAGCGGCATAAGGTGCTGTAATCGGGGATGCTCAGTTCGTCAAAACGGCAAAACAGGTTGAAATCGATGCGGGTAATGAGGCTATGTTCGAGTTCGGGATCGGAGAGGCTGTGCCATTGTCCGAGCAGGACGGCTTTGAACATGGACAATAGGGGATAGGCGGGACGGCCTCGGTGGTCTCTAAGATAACGGGTTCTTTGACGATTCAGGTACTGCTCGATCGGCTGCCAATCAATCACCTGATCCAACTTCAATAGTGGGAAGCGGTCGATGTGTTTGGCGATCATGGTTTGTGCGGTTTGTTGGAAGAAGGTGCTCATGAGAAATCCCCTAAATGTCTTGATGGGAATTTAGGGGATTTTGGGGAATTTTGCAAAGGTCTCAGATTATCTGAAAATAAGATTCAAGGTTTTCAGACGACCTTTTAGCGGGTAAATTGCTCTCTAGATTGTTGTTACCGTAAAAGGTCGTCTGAAAATCCTACCCACTCAAAAACAAACCGCCCTTTCAGGCGGTTTGTTTTCAGCTTAAATAAACGGTTATTGCTTTTTACCGCCGAATACACCAAAGGCATTGTTACTTTTATCTTCTTTGTCTTGATAACTGTATCGCCCAGCCATTTCGGCAGCTTTGTCACCGTAGAATCCGCCGGTTACAGAGCCTTGTGCATTTGAAGTCCATTTACCATTAAAGCTGCTACCTGTAATACCTGCGGTAAAGGCTCGTTCATTCATGAACCATCTGTCACCACTATTGATTTTACCTGCGATAGTCTTGGTATCGAAGTTGACATCTGCGGTAAATGAACCGGTAGTACGGTAGCCTCCTGTATCACCCACCCAGTTTTCCTTATTATCCAAGTTGCGGGCACGGAAATTCAACACATCGCCGGCATACTTGGCTGTCCCTGACGGTAGAGAGGCACTCATTACCCCCTGAACAAACAAGGAGTAGGCGTTATCGGCAAGTTTTGCCGCACCGAAGACAACATTGCTCAAATTGCCTGAAGCAACAAACGATTTGTAGTCCGAACCCAATTCAGTTCGATAGAGCTTGTTGGTAACAGGTGACAAAGCGATTGTCGTACCGTTGATAATGACTTTGGTCAAGTCCGCGATATTCGATAAGACGTATTGCTCGCCTGTTTCACCTTTTTTCAATTCGGCCGCAGCGGCATCACCTTTAGGTTTGGTTACGGGCGTATCAGGTTTGGCAACCGGCGCATCAGGCTGTCCGCCTGCTTGAGCTACCGCATCTTGGCGTTTTGCACCAAACACACCGCGCGCCACTACGTCTTCATCACGTTGGTTTTTGCCTGCCGCACTATATGTACCGGCAAGTTGGTCTGCCTTCGCGCCAAAGAATCCGCCTTGCATCGTACCTTGCTTGTTGGAGAAGGTGTTGCCGTGCAAATCGCCATTGAAAGACAGATTTTCCGTCATATCGCGCGCATTGGATTTGACGACACCTGCAATCCTGTTGCCACCACTACCACCGCCAACCGTTTGATCGGAATAGCGGTTGATGCTGACATTGATGGTTTTTTGGTCGAAATTGACTTTTGCGGTAACATCGGTTGCTTTGGCAGCAGGATACAGATTGGCCAGCTTGGCTTGCGAACCGGTTTCAAAAATTTCTTGCAGACCTCTTGTATTGATCGGCAGTCCGTTTTGGAAATGCAGGCCGATGCCTTTATAGGTTGCATCCCCTCTTTGGGCTGCAACGGTATCACTGCCTGATGGCGTGCCTTGGACAAACAACGCCTGTTTCACATCACGCAGATCACTGACATCGGCAACACCGCCGTAACGAACGTCAGGCAACAGGTCGCCGCTGTGTACCGCATATTGTGCTGCATCGGCTTTACCGCCGTTCATACTTTTTTCGCCTAACGTAAACTCACCTGCTTTAACGTCTTTGGTATTAATGGCGACACCATCAAGTACGACGCTGTTTTTATCCGAGGCAGTCGGAGCTTCGGTTTTGGCATATTCCAAATCGCCGGTTTCACGTTTTTTCGCTACCAAGACACCGCCATCCAAAGCCTTGCCCATTACTTTGCCTTCGCCGCCAAAACCTTGACCTGAATTGGCCTCATTGGCTTTCTTAGCTTCTTCAGCTTTCTTGGCTTCTTCAGCTTTCTTGGCTTCTTCAGCTTTCTTGGCTTCTTCAGCTTTCTTGGCTTCTTCAGCTTTCTTGGCTTC
>NZ_JBQCVG010000001.1:64238-79533 GCF_051958615.1 Neisseria sp. P0009.S008 | reverse complement strand
TTCGGCTTTCTTGGCTTCTTCAGCTTTCTTGGCTTCTTCAGCTTTCTTGGCTTCTTCGGCTTTCTTAGCGTCTTCTGTTTGTTTTGAATCACCTCCTCCGCCCGAGCCGGAATTATTGCCCGGCTGTTGCGGGGTCGGTGCAGGCTGTGCAGACGGCGTACCACCACCGCTTGAACCGCATGCACTCAATGCGATGCTGCAGGCAATCGCCAACATACTTAATTTAAATGATTCCTTCATGGTAAAACTCCTGAATGTGATAATGGTATTTTGGAATGATGGTGATAAAATATTTGATAATTATTTACATCAAACCAATTAAAAAATACCGCAGATGCGGATAACCAAACAATACAACACTTACACCAACATGAAGGTCGTCTGAAAACAGAATTTATGAATCCGCGTATATAGATGTGTTTCAGACGACCTCTACTTATATCGTCAAACCATTAATGACAGTGCGGAACAAAGCCTTCCGGAGCTTCCGCACCTGCAGGCAGGTCAAATGTTTCGCGCAGAACGACTTTGTAGAACGCAAATGCATCTTTTGCACCTTGAATCGCTTCGGCTTCGGCTTCAGGACTTAAACCCAAAGCATTCAGATGCTCGACAAAAGCACGCCAATGTTTGCCGCGGCCGTTCGGATGGGGGGCGAGGTGGCGCGCGCCGTGTTCGCCAGTGTAATCCAGTTTTTGCGCGTGTTTAAACAAAAATGCTGCGCCCAAATTGGAACCTTCGGCGCAATACAGCCAACCGATGGCTTTGTTGCCGGTTTCATGCGGCAGCGGTTTACCGTATTCGCAAGGTTTGTCGCCCAAATCAGCCAAGTCTTGCGTTACCGCGTCGTAACGCGCCATGTATTCCAGCTCAGGAATGGCTTTGTTCAATTCGGAGTCTTTATAAATATGATCGACCGCTTTGTGGAACACGGATTGCAGTTTCAAAAATTTGATGTAATTCTCTTTGTTGGTAAACGGCTCGACAGACATAACTAAGTTGTCCACGCTATCGTGAATAGTTGTAGTCTGCTCTTTCAGCCGTTTGGCAAAAGTCAGCTCTTATGTTTCGCTCATGTGAATATCCTTCATACAGTTTCAAACAACCTTCCGGCCGCCTTTATTTAAACAAGGTGGATTAGATAGATTTGAAAACGGATATGGGATGGAAGCCAAGGTTTGTGAGATTGGAAACCCACCAAACCTGTTTGAAAACAAACCATCAGGTTTCGTTATTTTATGAAATATTTTTTTAAAATATATATCATTCCAATTCAAATGGCAAGAGAATGATTTGCAGCTACTTGTAACTACAAGATAATAACGGACAATTTTCCACCTTCGGTAAACAAGAGATGCAGGCCTAACGGAAAATGGTTCTATAACCATAAAAAATATTGTTTACAAAGACATGACGACATCTCGGGAGACACCGCCCTTGCCTCACCTGCGTCAAAACGGCATACTTTCGCCATACCGAGCCGCAGGTCGTCTGAAACCTGCCACACTGTCAAAAAGGAAGAAACAACATGAACCCTATTCGCCCTTTCTTAGACCATACTCCGCAAATTCACGAATCCTGCCTCATCGACGAAACCTCCGTCATCATCGGCGAAGTATCGCTTGCCGAAGACGTATCCGTTTGGCCGTATGCCGTTCTGTGTGGCGACGTGAACAGCATCAGCATCGGCGCGCGCAGCAATGTACAGGACGGCAGTGTCTTGCACGTTTCGCACAAAAACGCGGAAAAGCCTGAAGGTTCGCCCCTTATCATCGGCGAAGACGTAACCGTCGGACACAAAGTCATGCTGCACGGCTGCCGCATCGGCGATCGTGTGTTGATTGGGATGGGTACGATTATTCTGGACGATACCGTCATCGAAGACGACGTAATGATAGGCGCAGGCAGCTTGGTGCCGCCACGCAAACGTTTGGAAAGCGGCTATCTCTATGTCGGCTCGCCCGTCAAACAAGTCCGCCTGCTGACCGAAAAAGAAAAAGAATTTTTGAAATATTCTTCCGCGCATTATGTGCGCTTGTCCGGCCAACACAAACAGTCAAAATAATTTTCAGACGACCTTATATCCCCTAAAAAAGAAAGTTTTATGCACACACTCTACCTAGCCTCCGGCAGCCCGCGCCGCCGCGAAATTCTGGAAAACTTAAGATTCAAAGTTATCCGTATCCCTGCCGACATTAACGAAACGCCGCATTCCGACGAAAAAGCCGCCGATTATGTGCAACGTATGGCGCAGGAAAAAAATGCCGCTGCTGTCGAGCAATGGTTTGCCACACACGACGCGTCGCCCGAATATCCGATCCTGACCGCCGACACTACGGTCGCCTATCAAAACCACATCCTCGGCAAACCGGAAACCGAAGCCCAAGCAGCCGAAATGCTCGCCCGGCTTTCAGGGCAGACGCATCAGGTGCTGACTGCCGTATGCGTATATTGGCAAGGGAAAACGCGCGGTGTTTTACAAACCAGCGACGTGCGTTTCAAAACCCTGTCTGCCGAAGAAATATCCGCCTATATCCGAAGCGGCGAACCGATGGACAAAGCGGGCGCGTATGGCATTCAGGGTTTGGGCGGCGTGTTTGTCGAGCATTTGCAAGGCAGCTTCACCGGCGTGATGGGCCTGCCCGTTTACGAAACGGTCGGCTTGTTGGAACAATGCGGATTGAGTATTCCCTCATTTTCCTGATTTTAAATACCTTCAAACAAACATTATGAAAACATACGCCTTCCCCTTTTTATCCGCAGTATTCCTTCTTGCAGGCTGCGCTGCTTTTTCAGACAACGGCACACCTTCCATCCGCGAAGGCAACGACAGCATCCTCTCTTTCGGGAAGCTTGGCTCCGCTACGGAAGATGCGCCCGCAGGCGGCTGGGTCATGCTCGACGATCAATACACCTATGAGACCTTTGCAAAAAAGCCCTTCCTTCGACAGCTGAAACCCAAACACAGGTTTTCGGCTGTTTTCTCCCCCAATCACTCCTAATTTTACCCAAATATCCCCTTAATCCTCCCCAGATACCTGATAATCAGGCATTCGGCCGCCTTTTAGGCGGCAACAGGCACACTTAGCCTGTTGGCCGCTTTCAACAGGTTTAAACACATCGCCTTCAGATGGCTTTGCGCACTCACTTTAATCAGCCCGAAATAGGCTGCCCGGGCGTAGCGGAATTTACGGTGCAGCGTACCGAAGCTTTGTTCGACCACATAACGGGTTTTCGACAAATATCGGTTACGTTTGGTTTGCGCTTCCGTCAGCGGACGGTTGCGGTGGGCTTTGCGCATAATGCCGTCCGGTAACCGATGCTCTTCCAGATGTTGCCGGTTTTCCGCACTGTCGTAGCCTTTATCGGCATAGACGGTCGTATCTTTGGCTATACCTTCCAGCAAAGGCAACAGGTGATTGCACTCATGGGTATTGGCGGGGGGTAATGTGCAGTTTCTCGATATAGCCTTCCTCATCGGTGCGGGTATGTTGTTTGTAACCGAGTTTGTAGAGGCCGTTTTTCTTTGTCCAACGGGCATCTTTATCTTTGCTCGGTGTGGTTTGGCCGCTGACTTGTCCTTCGTCATCGACTTCTATGGCTTGACGCTGTTTGCCGCCGGCGGTCTGAATAATGGTGGCGTCAATGACGGCGGCGGATGCTTTCTCTACTTTATAGGCCTTTTTCGGTCAGTTGGCAGTTAATCAGTTTGAGCAATTCGGACAGGGTGTCGTCTTGCGCCAGCCAGTTGCGGTAGCGGCATAAGGTGCTGTAATCGGCGATGCTCAGTTCGTCGAAACGGCAAAACAGGTTGAAGTCGATGCGGGTGATGAGGCTGTGTTCGAGTTCGGGATCGGAGAGGCTGTGCCATTGTCCGAGCAGGACGGCTTTGAACATGGACAGCAGGGGATAGGCGGGACGGCCGCGGTGGTCTCTAAGGTAATGGGTTCTTTGACGATTCAGGTATTGTTCGATCGGCTGCCAATCAATCACTTGATCCAACTTCAATAGTGGGAAACGGTCGATGTGTTTGGCAATCATGGCTTGGGCGGTTTGTTGGAAGAAGGTGGTCATGGAAAATCCCCTAAATGTCTTGGTGGGAATTTAGAGGATTTTGGGAGGATTTTGGGAGGATTTTGGGAGGATTTTGGGAGGATTTTGCAAAGGTCTCGGCCTATAATCTATCTACCACACTCAAATATTCATTTTAAAAGCAAATTTATATCAAATAAGAACTTTTGCTTTATAATAACGACAAATACCCAACAAACAGGGAACAAACATGAAAAAAACACTAACGACACTTATCCTTTGCGCACTGACTCCTGCCGCCCTGGCTGCCGATACTTACGGCTACCTGGCGATGTGGCAAAATCCTGCCGACAGCAATGAAGTGCTGCAAATCAAAACCACCAAAGAAAATGCCACGCAACTGGATGCGACAGCCGAACTCGAAACATTCTGCAAAGGCCAAGATGCCTTAGCCGGTATCGGCGCAGGCCAAGCAACAGGCTGTAAAACAGTTGTCCCTCTGCACAACACCTGTATCGCTGTTGCCTACCCTAAAGCCATGGGCAAATTGACTGCGCAAAACGTTGTGGCCATTACCTCCCCTCGTTTCAAAACCGTGCATCAAATTGCCTTGAACCAATGTATCAAAAAATACGGCTCACAAGGACAATGTGCTTTAGAAACAGTCTATTGCACTTCCGAAACCTACTATCAAGGTACGGTCAAAACCCTTTGGGAAAAAATCAAATCCATTTAAGGCCGTCTGAAAATAAAACCGGCTTGCCCGATATTCTCCATATCACGGCAAGCCGGTTTTTTATTCTGGCTTTTATTTGCTGTTTTTTTCCAACAATTTGGCCACAACACCTTCAGCCTGTTTCACCAAATCAGGGTTGGTTCGGAAGTGGTTTTCATCATTCAAAGAATAGCTGACAGTCGAAACCGCATACTTGGTGCTTCTCAACACAAATACACCTTTACGCAAGATTTCATTATTGCCTTTGGTTTTGTAACGCAGATTATACGGGCAAGAAGAATCATACAGTTTGCCGCGGTTATCCGCTGTCACAATAGTGCTGCCAATGCCGCGTTTTGCCAAAGCCTTAGACAAAGCACGATCCAAATCATGCGGTCTTACTTTTGCATTTTGAATGATGCAGACATGTTTAATGCTGGTTAGTTCTTCAGGTTTCAATACTCTTTGTTCCGTAGTGGAACACGCGCCCAACAACAATACGGCTGAAGCCGCTGCTAAAATCATGGTTTTCATCTGTTTTCCTTTTTAAAATTTTCAAACAATAAATATTCAGACGGCCTTTATGCAAAGGCCGTCTGAAAAAATCAACGTACGTTTTTCATCAAACGCTGTTTCTCACGCTTCCAATCCGCTTCTTTCAGGCTTTGGCGTTTGTCATGCTGTTTCTTACCCTTGGCCAAACCGATTTCCACTTTGATTCTACCTCGGGTGTAATGCAGGTTTAAGGGGACAATCGTATAACCGGCGCGTTCGGTTTTACCGATTAACTTATTGATTTCCGATTGTTTCAACAACAACTTACGCGGACGGACAGGGTCGGGTTTGACGTGTGTCGAGGCAGTGGGCAATGCGGTAATATGGCAGCCCACCAAATAGAATGCGTCTTTTTTCCAGTAGATATAGCTTTCTTTTAATTGCACGCGTGCAGCGCGGATGGCTTTGACTTCCCATCCCTCCAATACTATACCGGCTTCGATTTGGTCTTCGATAAAGAAATCGTGAAAGGCTTTTTTATTATTGGCAATACTCATTATGCTGATTCTTTACAAACTTTTCAGACGGCCTATTTTATCAGGCATGCTTAAAAAATAAAACGGCAAACGCTTTTGAAACGTTTATTCGCTTAAAACATGGCGGCGGTAAAAACGGTCTATATCGACAATGGCTTTTTCATCTTCAGGACGCAAATCCAGTTTCAAATCGGCAAGGCGGATCAAGATTTGGTCTTCACGCTCGGCAACGGCGCAACTGACCTCACCTTCGCTGCGAAAATGGTGGATAAGCTCGTCTAGCTGCTTTAAAACATTTTGATAAGATGAATTTTGACTCATAATTTTTAACCCGAACGCCCATAAAAAATGGCGGGAAACCCCGCCATGATTTTACGGCTTACGCCGCGCATTTGATTAAGCAGCTTGAATATTAGCAGCTTGTTTGCCTTTAGGGCCGGTGGTTACGTCGAAAGATACGCGTTGACCTTCTTTCAGGGTTTTGAAACCATCCATGTTGATCGCTGAGAAGTGAGCGAACAAATCTTCGCCACCTTCATCAGGAGTGATGAAACCAAAACCTTTAGCGTCGTTAAACCATTTTACGATACCGGTTGCCATTAGAAACTTCCTATACTTAAAAATTAACAAAATCAGCAAAACAAGGCATACAGAAAACTAAAACGTTCAGCGTTTCTCCCCCGTATTGCATACGCGGTCGAGTGCCAACTTCTGCTTAACTGTCTTTTTACATTTGTTAAGACAAAACGTCAAGCTATGTTTTCAAAAAAGTGGGAAAATAGAAAAAAATTGCCGAAATACAACAGAAAACGGTTTACACTCTAAAACAGGCCGTCTGAAAACTGAAACCTAAGATTATGAACCATCCGAATACCGACCACCAATCCGATACCCTGCTCAGCGATATCAACACACAGCCGCCGAAACGTTACGGCGTATTTTTATTGAACGACGATTACACCACCATGGAATTTGTCGTCGAAATCCTGACCGAAGTCTTTATGCTTGCACAGGAACAAGCAGTGGCCGTCATGTTGTTGGTGCACCACGAAGGCAAAGGCCTGTGCGGCACCTACACGCGCGATATTGCGCAGACCAAGCAACATCAGGTCATGGAACGTGCCAAAGCTGAAGGGCATCCGCTCAAATGTATAGTCGAAGAGGTTTAAATCATGCTTTCACCCGAATTGGAACACATCCTGCAACTGCTCTATCGTGAAGCACGCAACGCCCGCTATGAGTTTATCAGCTTGGAACACCTGCTTTTGGTGCTGATAGAAGAAGATGCAGCTGTGCCGAACGTCTTGAAACTATGTGGTGCGGATTTAAAAGTCCTGTCCGAGCAGCTTGCGGCCAGCGTTGCTGAAAACACGCCGCAAATTCCCGATCATCTTCTAGATACGGTCGAAACCCAGCCGACATTGGGCTTCCAACGCGTCATCCAACGGGCAATGGTGCATACCCAGTCTGCCGGCAAAGCCGCAGTAGAGCCTTTAGATATTTTGGTTGCCATGATGAGCGAATCTGAAAGCCATGCCGTTTATTTCCTCAAATTGCAATCCATTACGCGCTTTGAAGTCTTGCGTTGCATTGCCCATGGCTCGCCCGATGACGAGGATGGCAATGATTCAGACGGCCTGGGACGCGAGGGCGAGGAAGCGGAACAGAAAACCGGCTCCCTTTCCGACTACACCGTCAACCTCAACGCCGAAGTCAAAGCCGGCCGTATCGACCCTTTGATTGGTCGCAAACACGAAATGGAACGACTGGTGCAAATCCTGTGCCGCCGCCGTAAAAACAATCCGCTTTTGGTCGGCGAGGCAGGCGTGGGCAAAACCGCGCTGGCAGAAGGCTTGGCGCATCAAATCGTCAACGGCGACATTCCCGACGCGCTGAAAGAAGCCGAAGTGTACGCGCTGGATATGGGTTCGCTTTTGGCGGGCACGAAATACCGCGGCGACTTTGAAGCGCGGGTCAAGTCCGTCTTAAAGCAGCTCGAAAAAATCCCGCACGCCATTTTGTTTATCGACGAAATCCACACTATCATCGGCGCGGGTAGCACCAGCGGCGGCACGATGGACGCGTCCAACCTGCTCAAACCTGCATTGGCGAAAGGCTCATTGCGCTGCATCGGCGCGACCACCTACGACGAATACCGCACCATTTTCGACAAAGACCACGCCTTAAGCCGCCGCTTCCAAAAAATCGACGTGGTCGAACCCACCGTCGCCGAAACCGTGCAAATCCTGCGCGGCTTGAAATCGATGTTTGAAGATTTCCACCAAGTCCGCTATACGCAAGGTGCACTTGAAGCCGCTGCCGAACTCTCTGCCCGCTACATCAACGAACGTTTCCTGCCCGACAAAGCCATCGACGTAATGGACGAAGCAGGCGCTGCGCAACGGATTTTGCCCAAATCCAAACAGAAAAAAGTCATCGGCAAAGCGCAAATCGAAACCGTCATCGCCAAAGTCGCGCGGATTCCTGAAAAAACCGTGTCGCACGACGACAAACAAGTGCTGCAATTCCTCGGCCGCGATTTGAAAAACATGGTTTACGGTCAGGAAAACGCCATCGATGCGCTGGTTGCCGCCGTCAAAATGTCGCGTTCCGGCCTTGCCCTGCCCGACAAACCGATAGGCAGTTTCCTCTTCTCCGGCCCGACCGGCGTCGGCAAAACCGAAGTCGCCAAACAGCTTGCCTACTCGATGGGCGTACCGCTGCAACGCTTTGATATGTCCGAATACATGGAACGCCATGCCGTATCGCGCCTCATCGGTGCGCCGCCGGGCTATGTCGGCTTTGAACAAGGCGGCCTTTTGACCGAAGCCGTCAACAAGCAGCCGCATTGCGTGTTGCTCTTGGATGAAATCGAAAAAGCCCACCCCGACATTTTCAACGTCCTCCTGCAAGTCATGGACGCAGGCAAACTGACCGACAACAACGGTAAGAGTGCCGACTTCCGCAACGTCATTCTGATTATGACCACCAACGCAGGCGCAGAAAGCCTCAGCCGCCCCAGCCTCGGCTTTACCGCCAAACGCGAGCGCGGCGACGAAATGCAGGCAATCAACAAACTCTTCACGCCCGAGTTCCGCAATCGCTTGGACGCGATTATCCCGTTTGCGCCCTTGTCCGAACCCATCATCGTCAAAGTCGTGGACAAATTCCTGCTCCAGCTCGAACACCAGCTCCTCGACAAAAAAGTCGAAGCCGAATTCATGCCGGCATTGCGCAAATATCTGGCGGAAAAAGGTTTCGACCCGCAAATGGGCGCACGCCCGATGCACCGCCTGATTCAGGAAAAAATCCGCAAACCGCTCGCCGACGAACTCCTGTTCGGCAAACTCGCCGAAGGTGGCTTTGTGCTGATAGACTGGGATGCAACTAAAGAAGAAGCCGTGTTGAAGTTTAAGAAAAGCAAGGTCAAACCTGAAGCAGAAACTGTTTAACCGGTTAAAAAATAAAAGGCCGTCTGAAATTTCAGACGGCCTTTTTATCTCAATCAAAAATCTGATTTACAAAACGGATTTAACAGTGGCAACCACATTGTCTACGGTAAAGCCGAATTCTTTAAACAGCAAGTCAGCAGGTGCAGACTCGCCGAAGCGGTTGATACCGACCACGGCGCCGTTCAAACCGACGTATTTATACCAACCGTCGGCATGTCCTGCTTCTACGGCTACGCGTGGCAAGCCTTCCGGCAGAACGGTGGCTTTATAGGCGGCGTCTTGGCGGTCAAATACATTGGTAGAAGGCATGGAAACAACGCGTACGGCAATACCTTGTTCTGCCAATACCTTTTGCGCTTCCAGAGCCAATTCAACTTCAGAACCGGTAGCAATTACAACAGCTTGCGCATTGCCTTGAGCTTCACTGATTACATAAGCACCGCGTTTGATGTCGTTCAGCTGTTGCTCATCACGCGCTTGGAATTTCAGGTTTTGACGGCTGAAAATCAAGCTGGACGGATGATCGGCCGCTTTAACGGCTTCAGACCACGCTACCAAAGATTCAACGGTATCGCATGGACGCCATACATCCATATTTGGAATCAGGCGCAGAGTGGCAGTTTGCTCGATAGGTTGGTGGGTCGGGCCGTCTTCGCCCAAACCGATAGAGTCGTGAGTGAAGACGAAGACGGGGTTGATTTTCATCAGTGCCGCCATGCGCAAGGCATTTCGCTCGTATTCGCTGAACATCAGGAAAGTAGCGCCAAATGGTTTCACACCGCCATGCAGGGTAAGGCCGTTCATGATCGCTCCCATACCGAACTCGCGCACGCCGTAGTGAATATAGTTGCCGCCGTGTTCGCGGGTAACGGAAACGCTGTTTGACCAGTCAGTCAGGTTGGACGGGGTCAAGTCGGCAGAGCCGCCCACCAATTCAGGCAGCTCTTTAGCCAAGATTTCGATGCTGTTTTGGCTGGCTTTACGGGTAGCGATGGTTTCTGCTTTGGCACACACTTCTTTCAATGCAGCTTGAACGTAAACGTCGAAGTTTTCAGGCAGTTTTTTATCCATACGGCGCACAAATTCTGCGGCTTCAGCAGGATATTTGGCTTGATATTGAGCGAAGAGTTCGTTCCATTCGGCCTCAAGTTTCGCGCCTTTTTCTTTTGCATCCCATGCAGCATAGATTTCTTGAGGAATTTCAAACGCAGGATAAGCCCAACCCAAATGTTTGCGCGTGGCTTCGATCTCATCCGCACCCAAAGGCGCACCATGGGTTTTATGGCTGCCTTCTTTGTTGGCGCTGCCTTTACCGATTAAGGTTTTGCAGCAAATCAGGGAAGGTTTGCCGGTTTCGGCTTTGGCCGCTTCAATGGCCGTCTGAATGGCATCAGTGTCATGACCGTTTACATTTGGAATCACATGCCAGCCGTAGCTTTCAAAACGTTGCGGAATGTTTTCGGTAAACCAGCCGTCCACTTTACCGTCGATGGAAATATTGTTGTCATCATATAAAACAATCAGTTTGCCCAAGCCCAAAGTACCGGCAAGCGAACAGGCTTCATGCGATACGCCTTCCATCATACAGCCGTCTCCCATGAAGACGTAGGTGTGGTGGTCAACGATGTTCAAACCGTCTTTATTGAATTCGGCAGCCAAGATTTTTTCAGCCAAAGCCATGCCCACAGCGTTGGCAATACCTTGTCCCAACGGGCCGGTCGTGGTTTCCACGCCGTCGGTGTAGCCGTATTCGGGATGACCGGGGGTTTTGCTGTGAAGTTGGCGGAAGTTTTTCAGATCATCAATAGAAACGTTGTAGCCGGTCAGGTGCAACAGGCTGTAAAGAATCATGGAAGCATGACCATTGGAGAGGACAAAACGGTCGCGGTTGTAGAATTTTGGGTTGGCCGGATTATGATTGAGGAACTTCGTCCACAATACTTCCGCCATTTCCGCCATACCCATAGGCGCACCCGGGTGGCCGGAGTTGGCTTTCTGTACGGCATCGACTGAGAGGAAACGGATTGCGTTTGCCAGTTGAGACATGGTTTGACCTTCCTTGGACAAGATTGGAAATTTGAAAAAGTGTGCCGATTATCGCCTGAATCAGCCGTGCTTTCAAGAATAGCCTTTGATATTTGCATTGTCAGGCGGCATGATTTCCAATAGGCCGTCTGAAACGAACGGGATAGATGATATTAACTGTTATTTCGTTTTGAAACAGTATGTTGTAAATTTTTTATCGGATAAATAGGAAATCACTATAAGTATAAACCTGCGCTTATTCCGTAAGTCTTTGAATACTGCTCTTTTCAGACGGCCTTGTATGAGGCAGGAGTACCGCAACTATTGTTAAGGGCAAGCCCCGCTTTTGCTTTGCATAGAGTCAAATGTTATGATTTTATATGCACTCCAAAGGCCGTCTGAAAATACTCGCATCAAACTACTACCATGACAAAAGGCTTGTGTGCACTTCGATTAAGGAACACTGATTATGTCACCCGAAAACCAAGCTGAAAACACCACACCCTCAACAGAAAAAACGGCAAAAGCCACTCCGCCCAAACCTTCCAAACCCAAATCCAGCGTAATTCAAATTCATCCCGAAGGCGAACGCATCCATCCGAAAAAGGTAGAAGGACGCTTTGCCAAACTTCGTATCGCCGCCGTATTGGCGACCCAGTTTGTATTTTACGTAATTCCATGGTTTAACTGGAGTAACCGTCAGGCAGTTTTATTCAATATCCCTGACCGTCATTTTTTCATTTTCGGCCTGTCACTGGGCATGGGCGACTTGATTTATCTTGCTCTGCTGCTGATGATTTGCGCTTTCGGCCTGTTTTGGTGGACAACCATTGCCGGTCGTTTGTGGTGCGGCTACTCTTGCCCGCAAACGGTTTACACCGAAATCATGCTTTGGATCGACAACTTGGTTGAAGGCGACCGCAACAAACGTTTAAAACTGGAAAAATCGCCTTGGAACTTTACTAAAATCCGCATTAAGGCCACCAAATACCTACTGATTTTCCTTGTCTGTGCGTGGACAGGTATCACTTTTGCAGGCTGGTTTGTCCCTATCCGCCAGTTTGTTCCCGATTTATTCACCGGAGCAGCAGGCGGTGGCGCAATGTTTGCCGCAGCATTTTACGGATTCATGACCTTCTTCTTTGCCCACATTATGCGCGAAAAAGTGTGCCTGCATATGTGCCCGTATGCACGCTTCCAAAGTGCGATGTTTGACAAAGACACGCTGATTATTTCCTACGATACCGAACGCGGCGAACCTCGCGGCGCACGCAAAAAAACCGCCAACAAAGAAGACAGCGGCTTGGGCGACTGTATCAACTGCACCATGTGCGTACAAGTCTGCCCCGTCGGTATCGACATCCGCGACGGCCTGCAATACCAATGTATCGGTTGTGCAGCCTGTATCGACGCTTGTGACGAAATCATGGACAAAATGGGTTATCCGCGCGGCCTGATCCGTTACACCACCGAAGGCGCAATGGAGCATGAATACCCTGAAAGCGACATCAAAAAACGCCTGAAACGCCCTCGTGTTGCAGGTTATGGTGCAGTATTGTTTGTGGTTATTATTGCTTTCTTAACCGGCATTTCTACCCGTAAAATGATCGAAGTGGATATTCTGAAAGACCGCGGTGTGATGGTGCGTGAAAACAGCCAAGGCTGGTTGGAAAATGCCTACAACCTGCGCATCATTAATAAGAGTGAACATGAACAGACCGTTACTGCAACAGTCAAAGGTTTTGATGATATCGCCTTGACCGGCTTGCCAGAAAACGGTATTAAAATTGCGCCACGCGAAACCGTAACCATTCCGGTTCAAGTGTCCACCCTCCCTGAGTACGCCGAAAAAGGCAGCCAGCCGATTGAATTTACCTTCACATATCGTGAAACCGATGCTGCTGATGCCGAACCGACTGTCTTGAATGAAAAAGCAACCTTTATTGGAGAATAACAACGGTGTCCCAACCCAATTCCACTAAGCCTTGGTATAAACACATTTGGCCTTGGGTGCTGATGGCAGGTCCCATCTTTGTCGTTATCGCCAGCGTGTCTATGTTCTTCGTCGCAAAAGAACATACGACAGACTTGGTTTCCGACGATTACTATAAAGACGGCAAACACATCGAAATACAGCTTCACCGCGATGAAGAAGCCGTTAAACGGCAGATTCAGGTGCAGGTTTTAATCAGTCCGGACATGAATGCCGCCAAAGTATTCGTCAGCGGACAATTCGATCCCAAACAGCCATTAAACCTGCTGCTGATGCACCCGACACGCAAAGCTGACGACCAAACCGTTAAGCTGCGCGCCGTAACAGCCGAACCGCAAAACGGCCGTATGGAATACGAAGCCATCTTCAAACCTCTACCCCAAACCAACCATTGGTACTTGCGAGTTGAAGATACCTCAGGCGTGTGGCGTGTTGAAAACAAATGGATAGTCAGCCAAGGCAACGCAGTTAATCTGACGCCTATGGACAAATTGTTCGACAACGGCAAACAAGCCGCTTCAGAAGAACAATAAATCCCATGTTCAGGCCGTCTGAAACTTTCAGACGGCCTGAAAATCTTTATATCCTATATTCCTCTTTAAAATATGATTTTTTCCAATTGGCGAAGACTAACCGAAAACGAAGTCCGTATGGCAAAACAGGTTTTTGCCGACAGCATAGACTTCAACCGCATTAAAATATATCGCGGCATCCCCTTCCTACCCAACCCCAATACCGCTATCGCCCCAAATGGAAATATATATTTCCCGCGCAAACACTGCCCTGATGATTTCACTCAAACCGGCATCGCCTACAAAATCTGGCTGATTCATGAACTGACGCATGTCTGGCAACACCAGCGCGGTCACAAAGTTTGGTTATCCGGTTTACTCATTATGCTCAAAGGCGGATATAGGAAACGCAAAGCTTACGCCTATCCCATACCTCTGCCTCACTTCAACCAACTCAATATCGAACAGCAAGCTGACCTCGTTGCCCACTATTTTGCAGCCACGTACCTGCCCAAAAATATTTACACCCCTCAACAACCCATTTTTCAGACGGCCTTAGCAGACTTTCTTCACAATCCGCATAACAAAGCCCTATGCCCACGTTACTTGTCGGCAAAAAAACAACACTCTAAAAAGCCCAGCGAGCAAATAAGCTATAATGGACAATCCGACACATCGTCCAAAAGGTCCCCAACCATGCCTTGGAACATACCTATTTTACTTACCTGGATGCGCGTCCTATTAATCCCCGTGTTTACCATCCTATTCTACTTACCGAACACATGGATTCAACCGCAAACCGTCAACTGGACAGCCGCCATCATCTTTGCACTTGCAGCTATCACCGACTGGTTTGACGGCTTTTTGGCACGCCGCTGGAAACAAACCTCCGACTTTGGCGCATTCCTCGACCCCGTTGCCGACAAACTCATGGTTGCCGTTGCCCTACTCCTGCTCGTCAGCCTTGGCAGAACATACGCCATCTTCGCCATGATTATTATCGGTCGAGAAATCACTATTTCCGCCCTGCGCGAATGGATGGCACAAATGGGCAAACGCGGCAGCGTCGCCGTAGCCACTATCGGCAAATTCAAAACCACTGCCCAAATGATCGCCATCTTCCTTTTGCTTATCGGTACGGACAAATATAACGACCCTTTCTATCTCATTGGTAACATATTGATGTTTATAGCATCCGTATTGACCATCTGGTCCATGTGCTACTACCTGAAAATGGCATGGAAAGAATTCAAATAAAATTTTTAAAAAATAAAAACAAAACACTTGACTCACACGATTAAATCCATAATAATTGCGTCTTCTTCAATATACGAAGCAACAAATATCAGAGCGGGAATAGCTCAGTTGGTAGAGCGCAACCTTGCCAAGGTTGAGGTCGCGAGTTCGAGACTCGTTTCCCGCTCCATCTTGATTACTTGTTGATTGTTCTTTTTCAATATGCGGGAATAGCTCAGTTGGTAGAGCGCAACCTTGCCAAGGTTGAGGTCGCGAGTTCGAGACTCGTTTCCCGCTCC
>NZ_JBQCVG010000001.1:0-64138 GCF_051958615.1 Neisseria sp. P0009.S008 | reverse complement strand
GCGGGAATAGCTCAGTTGGTAGAGCGCAACCTTGCCAAGGTTGAGGTCGCGAGTTCGAGACTCGTTTCCCGCTCCATTAAATCATGCATCCGAATACGCGGGAATAGCTCAGTTGGTAGAGCGCAACCTTGCCAAGGTTGAGGTCGCGAGTTCGAGACTCGTTTCCCGCTCCAGTTTCAATACTACAAACACTCCAAAGTAGTTTATTTGGCGAGATAGCAAAGTGGTTATGCAGCGGATTGCAAATCCGTCTACGCCGGTTCGATTCCGACTCTCGCCTCCATCCATTTCATGGCGGGGTGGCAGAGTGTTTATGCTATAAGGGGTGCAACCCTTATATAGGCCGGTTCAAATCCGCGCCCCCGCCTCCAATCTCTCGATTTATTGTCTACGCCCGGGTGGTGAAATAGGTAGACACAACGGACTTAAAATCCGTCGGCCCTAAACCGGCCGTGCCGGTTCGATTCCGGCTCCGGGCACCATTTACCGCTTTTAAGCGGTTATTTTTTTGTCTAGTACCCACGCCTAATAATAGAAAAGATAGCCCATTAACAGCTTTGTAGTTATAAGTACCCACTATTCTATCTAGGACAAGAAATTCATTTAAACCAGTCTATCTCCTTTCCAAACTCAAATCATCATATCATATGATTTCTATAAAAATTATATGCTAGTTTAAAACCCTTAAAAGGTTATAAAATAACGCCGTTTTAAATACTTATTACATATCTAAAAAATGTCTCGTCTACTTACCTACAAAAAAATTCTATGTAATTCTTTTTCATTATGGCTTTGCACTGTTCTAATTCTTTTTATTGAACGGTGTTTAATGTCACAATATTATCTATCAGATGATATCCGTAGTCGTTATTCCGAGGATATTATCCAGCTTATGCTCAAAGGGTTATTATTTGATATCAAAGCTGCTTCTGTATTAACGGCATTACCATTTTTACTGGGATTATTCAGCTTATTAAATTCAAAAACTGTTGTAGCATATGGACGGATTCAAGCTCTATTGTCTACAGTATTGTTATCTATCGTTTCTGCTCTGGCTATAGGGAATTGGTTTTATTATGGAGTCTACGAACGCCAATTCGATGTTTTTATTTTTGGTCTTGCAGAGGAAGATACTGTAGCCGTACTCAAAACTATTTGGTCCGATTTCCCAATTATTTGGGGATTAATTGCTTTAGCCATAGCAGTAACCCTTTTTGGGAAATGTTTTTCCCAAATTAACAGATACTCTTTTTCTGCTACTACTACAAGCAAAGCAACTTGGGTTGCTATCATAATGATACCTATCTTAATCTTAAGTATTGGTATACGTGGTTCGTTTGGTAAATTCCCTTTACGTCAAACTTCCATGCAAATTTCAACCTTACCGCAAATAAATAAATTAGTTCCCAATGCACTAATTTCTTTAAATTGGGCTTTTGCAGAACATCGAAACAGTAATAATTTTATCGAGGTTACCGATTCAGATGGTATTGAACTGATGAATCGTCTACAAAATCAAAAAGCTGATGCCAATTTAAATCGCTTATTTACACAAACTAATAAAAATTTGATTGTTGAACAACATAAGCCCAACGTTGTATTTGCTGTTATGGAAAGTATGAGCACTCACTTGCTTTCTCTAAATACGCCTGAACGAGATCTATTAGGTGAATTAGATAAACATTGGAAAGAAGATTGGGTTTATTCACGTTTTATCTCTGAGGGTGATGGCACTAGCGACTCACTACACCGTTTTTTTATTCGTAGCCCACGCCTTAACCTTAGCCAATCTGCTGCTAAAAATAAAACTTTTCCTGGAAACATGTTTAAACCATATCTTGATGCAGGATATCGTATTGTGTATATCACTGCCGGTAATGGGGGGTGGCGTGATTTTGATAGTTTTCTGCGTCATTTGGGTGTACATGAAATTATTGATGAAAATGCGATCAAAGCACGCTACCCTGAAGCCCAATCCAGCACATGGGGAGTACCTGATGAATTTATGTTCCGATATGCAGAAGACGAGTTGAAACAAGCAAAAAAAAATAATACCCCCGTATTCGTCATGATGCTATCAGTAACTAATCACCCCCCATATCAATTACCTAAACCTAACCCAACTAAAGATTTTCATCTCACTGAGCAAGAAAAACAGCGACTTTCCAGTCTAGCAACAGGAAAAGAATTGAATGAGATTTTTAACACATTCCGATATAGCAACGACCAACTTGGACGCTTCATTAGTCATACAAAATCTATTGCACCGGATACTATTATTGCTGCAACTGGAGACCATAATATGCGAGCAATCAGTTATCCTGCACCTAATGAAATTGCCCTTGGCCACAGTGTACCATTCTATCTTTATGTTCCACCTACTTACCGCTCCAATGCAGAATATCATCCTGAGCGGGCAGGCTCACATAAAGACATTTTGCCAACGTTATATAATCTTAGCCTATCAGAAATACCTTATTATCAAACCGGTTGTAATTTGACTGCACCTACTGTTGATTCCTCATGGTGTGGCTATGGTTATAATCCTGAAGTTTTAATCACCAAACATGGTTTTTATAATTTAAACAATCAGGAGTTCCATCGTTGGGATAATCAGGGGCTGCAAACAGCAGAAGCTGAAATCAGCCAACCACCTGCTGAAGATATACCTTTTATTGAACGAGGTAGTGTTTACACTCAATTTTTAGATTGGCAAATTAACCGTATTGCAACTACCCATCACTAAGAATACAACTAAATTTTTATACTATCTTAGTAAAATAAAACCGACTTACCCAAACAGGTAAGTCGGTTTTATTCTCAGACAACATTACTGTACTATTTATTAAACCAAGTTCTCCAGCATCCATTTAACGTAACGGCTGACACCTTGTTTTACATCCAAGAATTCTTCTTTATACCCGGCTTCGCGCAGCTTGGTGATATCCGCTTGAGTAAAGCTCTGATATTTGCCTTTAAGTGCATCGGGGAATGGGATATAACGGATAAGTTCTTCTTCAACCAACTCTTTCAAACTCATTTCAGGTTTGCCTTCGGCTGCACGGCAAGCGTTGACGGTTGCGGCGGCAAGTTCGTTAAATTGTTGGCTACGGCCTGTACCGAGATTGAAGATGCCTGAAAGCTCAGAATGGTCGAAGAAGTAAAGGTTAACTTTGGCCACGTCTTCTACGCTGACAAAGTCGCGTGTTTGCTCGCCGTTGCCATAGCCGTCATTGGCGCCAAACAGATTGACATAGCCATGCTCACGGTATTGGTGGAAATGATGGAAGGCGACTGACGCCATACGGCCTTTGTGTTGCTCCTGTTGTCCGTAAACATTGAAGTAGCGGAAGCCGACAACTTGGGCTGTCAGACCTTCCTTCATACGGCGGCGCAACACTTGGTCAAACAAGAATTTAGAGTAGCCATATACATTGAGCGGTTTTTCCAGTTCGCGCTCTTCGCGGAAGATTTCGCCCTTGCCATATACAGCAGCGCTGGAAGCATAAAGAAATGGAATACGTTCATCCTGACACCAGTCCAAGAGATCGAGCGTGTACTGATAGTTGTTATCCATCATGTAAAGGCCGTCATGATTCATGGTATCGGAACATGCGCCTTGATGGAAAACGGCTTCGATATCGTCGTAAGGCAGAAGATGGCCGCGCACTTGGCGGATAAATTCGTGTTTATCGAGATAATGGGCAATTTCACACTCGGCAAGGTTTTTAAATTTTTCGCCTTTGCTCAAATTGTCGACGGCAACAATATCGGTAATACCGCGTTGGTTAAGTGCTTTGACGATGTTGCTACCGATAAAGCCGGCCGCGCCTGTTACGATAATGGTCATAATGAATTTCCTTTATTTTGATTTTTCAGACGGCTTTGAAGAAATCATGCCGTCTGAAACAGCAATTATTGCTCTTCCAATGCCTTGGTCAATTCGGTAAATGAGCAAACCGCGGTACCAAGTTTTGCCACGACAACGCCTGCCGCAGTATTGGCAAGGTGCATGGCTTCGTGCATGGTATAACCAGCGGCCAAACCCAAGCCCACTCCGGCAATAACGGTATCTCCCGCACCCGATACATCATAGACTTCTTGAGCCCGTGTAGGCTGATAAATCGGATCGGCCTCATTGAACAGGGTCATCCCCTCTTCGCTTCGGGTCAGCAAAATCGCGATCAAATCAAGATGACGGCGCAGGTTTTGGGCTTTTTCGGTCAAATCATTTTCATTTTTCCAACTACCCACCACTTCTTTCAATTCTGCACGGTTAGGCGTAATCAGCGTAGCGCCGGCATATTTTTCGTAATCATCGCCTTTCGGGTCGATTAAAACAGGTTTACCGGCCTGTTTCGCCCAATCAATCATATCGGAAATATGCGACAAACCGCCCTTGCCGTAATCTGAAAAAATAATGGCATCGTATTCAGGCAACACTTCACGATATTGATGCTTGATTTGTTCCAACACCTCACGATGAGGTGATTCTTCAAAGTCAAGTCGGATAAGCTGCTGGTTGCGGGCAACAACGCGCAATTTGACAGTGGTCGCAATTTGCTTATCGCGCATCAGATAGGAAGAAACGCCGTCTTGCACCATCAATGCGTCTAACGCATCTGCAGCTTCATCATCGCCGGTCACGGACAACAGCCCTACTTTACCGCCCAATGAGGCGATATTGCGCGCAACGTTCGCCGCCCCGCCTGCCCGCTGGTCGATACGGGCGATTTTCGCCACCGGTACGGGGGCTTCAGGAGAAATACGGGATACATCACCAAACCAATAGCGGTCGAGCATTACATCGCCGACAACAAGGACTTTGGCTTGTGCAAAACGGGATTTGAGGGTTTCTTGTTGGAACTTGGTTACCATACTGGCTCCATTAAAATCTCTGTGTAAGGCTTGTTATCAGATTATTGATCTAACAGCCTAAAAATATCTTAAGGCTCATATACCTGCATATGTTTTTTCGAGTACGACGCCTGTTCATGAGATGACAACAACGCTGCTTTCAGCATGGCTTGCGCCAATTTTTTGACAGCAAGCGGATGTTGGCTTTTCATCAGGCCGATACGGTTGAATCCATGCAAAATCCGTTCTGCTATTTTTTCGCCCAAGCGATCGCTATTCGGTCGAATCAATAAGAGCGGGCGGAAAATAATAAGGTGCGGAAAATTCAAAGCGATAATTGCTTGTTCTAATTTGCCCTTCATCCGTTGATAAAATAGGCGCGAAGCAGAATTTGCACCAGAAGCGGAAATCAAAACCAAAGCATTGACGCCGTTCTGCCTAGCTGCTTTGGCAAATTCAAGATTTGCCTCATAATCGATTGCCCATTGCGCTTCTTTACTGCCAGCCGCTTTCAAGGTAGTTCCCAAGCAGGCAAACAATACATCGCCCTGCACTTCTTCGCGCCAAATATTAGGCTGAGCAAAATCAATCTGATGGCTATTTAGCTTTTGGTGGGTAAAATCAGGATGTCTGCGACCAAAACAATCGATAGACTCAACCTCTGGACTGGCTGCAAGCAGAGGCAACAAGGCTTTTCCTGTCGCGCCTGTCGCACCAATCACAATCGCCTTCATACTTCAGACGGCCTTAAGCGTTGGCTACTCGATTGACTTCACGCAATACGGCTACCGGATCGGCAGCTTTGGTTACCGGACGACCCATGACCAAATAGGTTGAGCCAGCAGCCAATGCTTCAGCTGGGGTCATAATACGGCGTTGGTCATCATTATTGCCGGCAACGTCCAAACGGATGCCCGGCGTGACCAAGACAAAATCCTGTCCCAATTCGCGGCGCAGTGGCGCGGCTTCTTGGGCGGAACAGACCACGCCGTCCAAGCCCGAACTTTGCGCTAGTTTCGCCAAGCGGATGACTTGTTCTTCAGGGGCGATGTTCAAACCAATTTCTGCCAAGTCGCTTTGCTCCATACTGGTCAACACGGTCACACCGATCAAGAGCGGCTTGGTTTGATAGCCGGCAATGGCTTCTGCTGCGGCTTCCATCATACGGCGGCCACCGGAGGCGTGCATATCGACCATCCAAACGCCCATATCGGCGGCAACTTTACAGGCCTGAGCAACGGTGTGGGGAATATCGTGGTATTTCAAATCGAGGAAAAGTTTGAAACCTTGATTGATTAAGCTTTCTGCTAAATTGCGGCCGGTTGCGGTAAACAGCTCTTTGCCGATTTTGATTTGACACAGTGTCGGGTCAAGATTGCGGACAAATCCGAGCGTATCTTTTTCGTTGGCAAAATCGAGGGCGACGATAATGGGAGTACGTTGTTGCTGAGTTTGGAAGTCGGAGATCAAAGGATTCATAAGATGCCTGCGGATAACGGTTATAGCTTCGATTTTAACAGCTTTTGTACACAAAAGGCCGTCTGAAAATATTTTTTCAGACGGCCTTATGATTTTACTTTGGCAAAACTTATTTGCCCAAACCTTTCAATACTTCGGCTTTCACGGCTTCTACCGGTTGAGTGCCGTCAACTTTGATGTATTTAGGCGCGTGTTCGCCTTCCAGTTTGCTGTAAAAATCAACCAAAACTTCGGTTTGCTCGTGGTAAACGGCAAGACGTTTTTTCACGGTTTCTTCTTTGTCGTCGTCGCGTTGAATCAAATCTTCGCCGGTTACGTCGTCTTTGCCTTCGACTTTAGGCGGATTGTAGGTAACGTGGTAAGTACGGCCGGAAGCCAAGTGTACGCGGCGGCCGCTCATGCGGTCGACAATCACGCTGTCAGGCACATCGATTTCAACCACGGCATCCAAATCCACACCGGCTTCAACCATGGCTTCGGCTTGTGCCAATGTGCGTGGGAAACCGTCAAACAGGAAACCATTTTTGCAGTCGTCTTGGGCAATGCGCTCTTTAACCATGCCGATGATGATGTCGTCGCGTACCAAACCGCCTTCATCAATGATTTTTTTTGCTTCCAAACCCAGCGGAGTGCCTGCTTTGATGGCAGCGCGGAGCATGTCGCCGGTAGAGATTTGAGGAATGCCGAATGCAGCAGTGATGAATTGAGCCTGCGTGCCTTTGCCGGCGCCTGGCGCGCCCAACAATAATACTTTCATGATGAGTCCTTTTGGTTGACGGATTTAATGTTCAGATAATTTTACACGGCTTGTGTTTATCGTTCAAAACTTCAGACGGCCTATTCCGCGCCGAAATATTTCCATGCATCGTCGCGCATTTCGATAAACCATGAGTCTTCGGGGAATCGCTCTATCGCGTCTTTCAAAGTGGAAAGCAAGTTTTGCGATAAGGCTTTAGCCAAATATTCTTCCTCATTGGCTTCGGCCGCTTTGTCAGGCTGCTGCGCCAGACCGATTGCACGGGTTTGATGACCATGAGCCAAATAGTTGAGCGCAATGATTTTTTGTGCCCAAAGCTGCGGAATATCGGGATTATCTTGCAGCAATACCGACAAAATCGATACGGCAACGGTCAAGCGTCCGCCGTTCATACGCAAGTCCAACGACTGGTTGGGCGGCAAAGTGCTGAGCATTTCTGCCATGCGGAACCAAAACTCGCCGCTGGCCTGCTCCGGCGCTTCTATTTTCAGCATGTCATAGTTGAATTCTTGCTCGTCTTCTCTTACCAGCTTCGCCACGTCGGCAAGCAATTTTTGTTCTTCACGGCTCAAATGGCGGAAATCATTCATGTCTTTTCCTTTCAGACGGCCTTAAGCTTTAAACGCAACACGCACTCTGTCCAAATCTTCCTGCGTATCCACACCTGCAGCAGGCGCTTCTTGGGTGATTTCAACAGCAATCGGATAACCGTGCCACAGGACGCGCAACTGTTCCAGCGATTCGATGGTTTCCAAAGGAGAAACATCCATTTCCGAATAGCGTTGCAAGAAACCTGCACGATAGGCATAAATGCCGATGTGGCGCAAAACAGCTGTTTCTGAAGGCAATTCGCGTTTTTCGGCACGCATCACATCGCGCGGATAAGGAATCGGGGCGCGGCTGAAATAAATGGCGTTGCGGTTTTTATCAAGGATGACTTTGACGACATTGGGATTCATAAACTCGTCAAATTCGTGCAATTCGTGGGCGGCGGTCGCCATTTGCACATTGTTTTCAACCAAAACTTCGGCTGTACGGTTGATGAGCTCGGGATCAATTAAAGGCTCATCGCCTTGTACGTTCACAACAATCATATGCTGCGGCAGTTTCAGCGTATTGGCCACTTCGGCTAGGCGCGTTGTACCGCTTTCGTGTTGATTGGAAGTCATGACCACTTCGACGCCATGCGCCTGACAGGTCGTCTGAATATCGGGATGGTCGGTGGCAACGACGACACGCGCGGCCTTGCTTTTTGCCGCCTGTTCGGCAACGCGCACGACCATCGGTTTGCCGTGAATATCCGCCAAGGCTTTTCCGGGCAGACGCGATGAATCCAGCCGCGCCGGAATCAATACGACAAATTCGGTCATGCTTTGAGTTCCTCTTCGCTCAATGCTCGCGCTTCGTTTTCCAGCATATAGGGAATGCCGTCTTTAATCGGATACGCCAGCTTGGCTTGACGGCTCCACAATTCCTGTTTGTCCTGATGATATTCCAGCCTGCCTTTGGTAACGGGGCAGACGAGGATGTCTAAGAATTTTTTTTCCATGGGGTTTCTTTCGGGTTTGATGGTTTAATCAATCGAATGCCCTCTGCAATATTTCAGACGGCTATCATTTATTTCTGATGCCTTTTCCCAACCTGTCCGGCTTGCTTGCAGCCTGCATCGGGATTTTTACCGCCGCAGATGATGCGCCGCAACTCTTCCTTAAACTCGGGCAGATGATTTTGCGCGATTTTCTCTGACAATGCAGTCCAAGATACCGCTATTTCACTCATCGATTTCTTGATTAAGCGTGGATTTTTGGCAACGACGGCCTGACCGACGGGCGAACCGTAAAAGGCAATCATGCCGTCAATTTCTTCTTGCGTGTATATCTCACGGGCATTCTTCAATAAAGTATTGCGGACAGCCTGTTTCACTTCGGGCGTAATCAAATCTTTCAAAACATTCTCACGATAGCGGTTAAAGGCTTTTGCCGCCTGATCTTTTTTCTCTTCCGGCATTTCGGCAAGGGCTTTGTCCGCATACGGTTTAAATCCGGCATTAAAGCCCTCAATCATATTTTTTTCTATATCCCGGTCAAAATTCTGAGTATCCAGCCAACGCTCCAGCGACTCATTGCTAGGTGCGGCGGCAAATGCGTTGGCACACAATGCCAGCGCGGCGAAGGGCAATAACAAGGTTTTCAGTTTCATTTTTTCTCCTTTTCAATAAAAAAATATTTTCAGATAGTCGGAAAATTATTTGGCACATTCCGAAGAATGTTTATTGCCCTTACACAAAATATCGCGCGTTTGTGCCTCAAAAGCAGGCGTATATTTATCGCTTGCATTGAGGTAGTTTTGACTCATGGTTTTGTGGATAATCTCATCACTCAGCTTATCGAAATGTTTGACTTTTTCGAGCGCAGACTTACCGGCACCATGCCCAAATGCTTCAGCCATCTTTTCTATATCCGATTGGCTCAACATATCCTCAGGATTTCCACCATGCTGTTGTAAACTTCTTATCTTTTTCAAAATATTTTTTCCCTGAGCCGAAGAGAAAAAACGGTTGGTTACATCCACTTCTTCTTGTGTAAATACTTTCTGTACGGCACGCTTTTCTTCATCCAACCATTGTTTTTTCAACTCAGGGCGGCTCAAATCGTCTTGCATGTTTTTCATATAACGACTGATGACCGCCTTCATCTGCGCTTTTTGAGCTTTGGGCGTCATCGTTAACAAGCGCTCATTGTCCTCTTTATTCACCATCTCCAAAGAACGTTGTACTTTCTCGCTATAATTATTGCTTATCCCTTGAATCTCCAACCATTTCATTGCAGATTCATCACTTGGTTTAGCAGCCAGGCTTTGAGTAGATACAAATAAAGCTGCACAAGCGACCAACAAATATTTTAACTTCATGATTTACTCCTATCGCGTAGTTTGAAGATCATCTTTAAAACATCTGTGAAACATCCATAAGCATTTAGATTGAAACATTCGCGGATACAAACGCCGCCAAGTCCGGCTCAATTATCGCATAAACAGGCAAGACCCACACATGATTCAGGCCGTGGCCGTCTGAAAATTTGACCGCATCCTTTTCCGTGATAATCACTACATCTGCATTCGGTAAATCCGCGGCCGTAATATCTGCATGATCAGGCAAGGCAACGGTTTGTTTTAAAGCAATATTCATGCTTTGCAACGTATTGAAAAAACGCTCCGGCTTGGCGATACCGGCGACGGCGGCGACGGTTTGATTTCCCAGACCCGCCAAATCCAATTTTTCAGACGGCCTGTTCAAACGGTAAATCCGCCCTGTTTCAATATGGCTGGCAAACATATTTTCAGACGGCCTGAATACCGTATCTGCTTGCCCCTCGCTGACGACAACCGCATCAATGGAAGCCAACCGAGACAAAGGTTCGCGTAAGCTGCCGTTGGGCAGTAAATCCAAATTGGTGCGTCCTGTATCTGCCGCCGGGAATACGGCAATTTCCATATCGCGTTGCAAGGCATAATGTTGCAAGCCGTCGTCAGCCACAATCAATTCAAGCTCCGGATGCGCCGCAAGCAATGCCCTGCCTGCTTCTGCACGACTGCTGCCTACCGCCGTCGGCGCACCGGTTTGGCGAAACAGCAATAAAGGCTCGTCGCCTACATCTGCCGCGCTACTGACTGTATTCAATACATGAACCGTCTTACTCTTGCGTCCGTAACCTCGGCTGATGATGCCGACCTTAACGCCCTTTTCCTGCAAACCCGACACCAGCGCGGCGACTATCGGCGTTTTCCCTGTTCCGCCTGCATGGATATTGCCGACCACCACCACAGGCACTGGCAATTTTTCGCTTTTCAGACGGCCTGAAACAAAATCATCGCGCCGTTTCGCCGCAACTTTGGCAAACAGCCTGGACAATGGTTTTAACAGCAAAGACAAAAACGGATTGGGGGATTGCCAATGGCGTTCGATAATTTGGTGGAGTTTGGGCATACGCACGGCTTTTGAAGCGAAAATCAAACGATAATATAACACAAGCCCGCCCAGACAAGGCCGTCTGAACATGCGGCTTTGATAATATTAAAACAAAGGGCGCAAATTTCATGAAAACGAATACAACGAATGGCTCTAAAACCCTTATAATTCAGCTTTCAAAAATTTTTCCCGTTTCGTAATGTCCGAACTTTTCGCGCCCTCCTCCATTTCCGTATCCGAGCTCAACGCCCTTGCCAAAGCCTTGCTGGAAGACCATCTTGCAGGCTTATGGATTGCCGGCGAAGTATCCAACCTGACCCGTGCCGCCAGCGGACATTATTATTTCTCGCTCAAAGACAGCCGCGCTCAGGTACGTTGCGCGATGTTTAAGGGTGCGGCCATGCGTTTGGCGAAGCCTTTGAAAGAAGGCGACCATATCGAAGTATCAGGAAAAATCAGTATTTATGAAGCGCGGGGTGAATTTCAAATTACCGTAAATGAGGTGCGGCTCAAAGGTTTGGGGCAGCTTTACGAAGCCTATGAACGATTGAAAGCGCAGTTGCAGGCGGAAGGCGCGTTTTCAGCGGAACGCAAAAAACCGTTGCCTGCCCGTCCGCAATGTATCGGCATCGTAACCAGCCTGGCGGCAGCGGCATTGCGCGATGTCGTGACCACCTTAAACCGCCGCGCGCCCGAAATTCCCGTCATCGTTTATCCGACGCCCGTACAAGGCACAGGCAGCGAGTTACAAATTGCCCAAGCGATTAAAACCGCTTCGCAACGCGCCGAATGTGACGTGCTGATTGTCTGTCGCGGCGGCGGCAGCATTGAAGACTTGTGGGCGTTTAATGAAGAGCCGGTCGTACGCGCCATCGAAGCCTGCGCGATTCCCGTCGTCAGCGGCGTAGGACATGAAACCGATTTCACGCTTGCCGATTTCGTCGCCGACGTGCGTGCGCCCACACCGACCGGCGCGGCAGAGCTGGTCAGCCCCAACCGCCAAGAATCGCTACACCGCCTCGCCCAAGCGCAAGGCCGTCTGAAAACCGTTTTGGAACAACGCTATTTCGATGCCAGCCAAAAGCTCGATTGGCTCGCGCGGCAAATCCGTCATCCGCGCCAAAAACTTGACGAACAGCGCGCTTCAATCAGCAAGCTGGCGCAAATGCTGTCTTACTCAATGACGCAAAACCTCCGCGCCCATACCGCCCGTTTTGAACGCCAAACCCAAACTCTGAAACATTGCCGTCCTGATGTTTCCGTTTACAAAAACAATATCGACCGCTTTCAGACGGCCTTGTCGCACTCCTTCCGCCAGCTGCTTGTCCACCGATGTCAAAGCCTGACTGCCCAAGCCGCATTGCTCGAAGCCGTATCGCCGCAGCATATTCTGGAGCGCGGCTTTTCGGTCGTCAAAAACACTCGCGGACAAGTCATCCGCAATGCCGATATGTTGAAACAAGGACAGAAACTGCACATCACTTTTGCCGACGGCGAAACCGACGTACGCGTAACCAAAGAGCAGGCGCAGGGCGAGTTATTTGACTGACAAAATAAAGGCCGTCTGAAACTTTATGCGATTGAAGTGAAACTATGTCTGCCTTTTAAAAATCCTTAACCTGCCAATGCGGTATAATGCCTCATCTGCACACGCAGCATATACGGAAACATTATGGACAACGCACAAAATACAGAAAATCCGATTCCTCCACGCAACTCCATCCGCAAAAACAGCATTTACCTGCTGCCCAATTCCTTTACCATCGCCGCACTGTTTTGCGCGTTCTTCGCCATTACCCAGTCCATGCACGGACGTTATGAAACGGCGGCGATTGCAGTCTTCCTTTCCATGCTGCTCGACGGCATGGACGGACGCGTTGCTCGTTTGACCAACAGCCAGAGCGCGTTCGGCGAACAGCTCGACAGCCTTGCCGATATGGTCAGCTTCGGCGTGGCGCCTGCCCTGATTGCCTACAAATGGCAACTTTGGCAGTTTGGCAAAATCGGCTATTCCGTCGCCTTTATCTACTGCGCCTGCGCCGCCCTGCGTTTGGCACTGTTCAACACGCTTATCGGCAAGGTCGACAAACGCTGGTTTATCGGCGTTCCAAGCCCGACCGCCGCTGCGTTGATTGTCGGCCTGATTTGGGTCAATCACAGCTTTGAACGCTTCCCCGGCGTGCATTGGTGGGCATTGGGTATCACCCTGTTTGCCGGTATTTCCATGATTGTGCAGATTCCGTTTTGGAGCTTCAAAGAAATCAATATCCGCCGCCAAGTGCCGTTTATGGGCATGGTATTGGCCGTGTTGGTATTGCTGCTCATCAACTGGAAGCCTTCGCTCGTCCTCTTCTTGTTCTTCCTCGGTTACAGCCTGTCCGGTTATGTGATGGCAGTCATCCGTTGGTTTAAAAAACGCCATAAAGCACACAAACACGACAAGGCCGTCTGAAATGTGGTCTTGGGACATCATCCTTGCCCTGCTCGCCGTCGGTAGCGCGGCGGGCTTTATTGCCGGACTATTCGGCGTAGGCGGCGGCACGTTAATTGTTCCTGTTGTCTTATGGGCGTTGCAACTGCAAGGCATAGGTGGCCACCCCTATGCCCAGCATCTTGCCATCGGCACTTCCTTTGCCGTCATGGTGTTTACCACCTTCTCCAGTATGTACGCCCAACATAAAAAGCATGCCATCGATTGGGCGACCGTCCGCCGGATGACGCCGGGCATGATACTTGGCGTACTCCTCGGCGCGGCAACGGCAAAATATATGCCGACGCTGGCTTTGCAGGTTTTCTTTATTGCATTTCTTGCCTTTATCGCACTCAAAACCCTACGCGATTCCAAACCCAAACCTTCACGTACCCTGCCTACACTCCCCGGCCTGACAGCCGTCGGCACGCTTTTTGGGGCGGCTTCAAGTTGGGTCGGTATCGGCGGCGGTTCGCTGTCCGTTCCATTTCTGCTGTATTGCAACTTTCCGGCGCACCGTGCCATCGGCACATCTTCAGGTTTAGCATGGCCGATTGCGATTGCCGGTACCATCGGCTATTTTGCCAACGGTTTGCATATTGTCAACCTGCCTGAAGGCGCGGCAGGCTTTATCTATCTTCCGGCCGTGGCCATATTGAGCGTTGCCACCATCCTCTTTGCGCCACTCGGCGTAAAAACGGCTCACAAGCTGCCCGCCCGAAAACTCAAAATCGCCTTCGGCATTATGTTGCTGCTGATTGCCGCCAAGATGGCTTGGAATTTGATACATTAAATCTTTCTTGTGAAAAAGGCCGTCTGAAAATCTTTCAGACGGCCTTTTTGATTGCAAAACAACAAACTAAATAAAACCTTTTTACCTTACCCGATTTGCCCCATCGCAAATACAGCCAAGCGCCATATCGCCCATCCCGCCACCAACAATCCGGCGCACAAACGAACCATGCGTTTTTGCAGAAAGGTTTTCAACTGCGCTGCAAATATGCCCATCGCAAGCAGGTTCGGTAATGTCCCCAATGCAAACGCCAGCATATACAGCCCGCCGTACAAGGCATTGCCGCTGCCCAAAGCATACAAAGACGCGCTGTACACCAAGCCGCAAGGCAGCCAGCCCCAAAGCACGCCCACGCCGAAACAGGCAGGCACTGATTTAATCGGCAGCAATTTATTCAGCAAAGGATTCAGGCGTTTCCATATCGGTTTGCCGATGCCTTCGATTTTGGTTGCAGCAGTTGAAATACCGGCAAGATACAGCCCGAGCAAAAGCAGCAAGACATTGGCGGCAATATACAAACCGTTTTGAACTGCGCGCGTATCGTCCAAGGAAATGCCAACCTGCCCGACCAAGCCAACCAACAGGCCAATGACGACATAGCTGCTGATGCGCCCCAAGTTCAACAATACAATCAGCCCGATTCGGTTTAAATGGGGCGGCAGTTGCAAAGCGAATGCGCTGCTCAAGCCGCCGCACATGCCGACGCAATGCGTTCCGCCAAAAAAGCCGAGCAGAAAAAGAGTAAGAAATGTGATTTCTTGATTCATGGTTTTTAATGATTCAAACGAATGGATGAGGCCGTCTGAAACTTTTCAGACGGCCCTAAGAATGCAGGATAAGCTTTTCCGCCCATCCTCTTCACGCTTTAGAAAAGCAATTAACTGCGTGCGCGTACGTCAAATGCCTGACGCAAACCTTCGCCGATCATGACCAGCAAAAGCAGCATCACCGTCAACGTAGCAACGGCAGACAGGCCGATCCACCACGCATCCAAGTTGTCTTTGCCTTGCGCCAGCAACTCACCCAAACTTGCCTGTGAGGCAGGTACGCCCAAGCCCAAGAAGTCCAAACTGGTCAGAGCGAGTACTGCACCTGAAATACGGAAAGGCAGGAAGGCCAATACCGGCGTTAAGCTGTTGGGCAGGATATGGCGCCACATGATTTCACGGTTGCCCACACCCATCGCGCGCGCCGCCAAAACGTAATCGGTCTGACGGTTTTTCAAAAACTCGGCGCGGACATAGTCGGACAAGCCCATCCAGCCGAAAAGCGACAGCAACACCAGCAAAATCAACAGCCCCGGATTAAAGAACGAAGACAGGATAATCAGGAGGTACAGCTCTGGCATACCGCCCCAAACCTCGATAAAACGCTGCATCAGAAGGTCGGTTTTACCGCCGAAATAACCCTGCACCGCGCCTGCAACCACGCCGATTACGGTAGTCACCACGGTCAACACCAAGGCAAACAGCAGCGAATCACGGAAACCATAAACCAAGCGCGCTAACAGGTCGCGGCCGCGGTCATCTGTTCCTAAGATATGACGTTCGGACGGTTTGGCCGGATCGGGTGCCGTATCAAAATCGTTCAAGGTATCGGCATCGTAAGGATTGGGCAGGTAAAGGGCAAAATTGCCGTCTGAAGTGATGTTGTGACGGATAAGCGGATCCAGATAATCCGCAGGCGTATCGAAATCGCCGCCAAATGTGGTTTCGTTATATTCGTTTACCAAGGGGAAGAAATACTCGCCCTGATAGCGTATCCACAAAGGTTTGTCGTTGCTCCACAAAGGTGCAAGCAAAGTGACGACAAATAAAACGGCCAAAATCCGTAAAGCCAACCAACCGCGCTTATGCTGCTTAAATGCTTGCCAAGTAGGGTTTGAAGTAGATTTTTTCTTTTTCATGGTTCGAAACATTCTTTAATAATGGATTGAAGATATTTTCAGACGGCCTTATTTCTGTCCGCCAAAGTGAATGCGCGGATCGACCCATGAATAAGAAATATCCGACACCAATTTAGCCAACAACCCCATCAGCGTGAACACATACAGCGTACCCATTACGACAGGATAATCGCGTTTCATCACTGCCTCGTAAGACAGCAAACCCAAACCATCCAGCGAGAACAACGTTTCAATCAACAGGCTGCCGGTAAAGAATGCGCCGATAAATGCGGCCGGGAAACCGGTAATCAGAGGAATCATGGCATTGCGGAAAATATGTTTCCACAAAATCTGCTTCTCAGGCAAGCCCTTGGCTCGCGCGGTATAAACATATTGACGGCGGATTTCTTCAAGAAACACGTTTTTCGTCAATACGGTCATCACCGCCAAGTTACCTGCCACCGAAGCGGTAATCGGCAAAGCCATATGCCACAAATAATCTTTGACTTTACCTGCCCAAGAGAGCGTATCAAAATCATCGCCGACCAAGCCGCCCTGTGGGAACCAAGCAAAAAAGCTGCCACCGCCAAATAACACCAGCAATACCAAACCCAATACAAACGGCGGTACGGTATAGCCGACCAAAATCACCATGCCCGTAATCGTATCGAATCGGCTGCCATCCCTGACCGCCTTGGCAATACCCAACGGAATACATATCAAATAAGTTAGGAAAAACGTCCACAAACCCAAACTCATCGATACTGGCATTTTCTCTTTCACCAGCTCAAATACGGTTTGGTGGTGGAAAAAGCTCTCGCCCAAATCGAAACGGGCGAATTTCCATACCATATCGACAAAACGCGTCACAGGCGGCTTGTCGAAACCGTACAAAGCATTCAGCGCGGCCAAATCTTCCGCACTGATGCGGTTGCCGTTTTTAGCCAAAGTTCCGGGCATGCTGTGTCCTGCTGTTTCACCGCCAACAGCACCCTGCGTCAGCTGCTGAACCATCTGCTCCACCGGACCGCCGGGAACAAACTGAATCACGGCGAAGGTAATCGCCAAAATCCCCAACAACGTGGGAATCAAAAGGAGCATACGATGAAAGATATAACGCCACATGGTAAAGTGTTCCTCTATTTGGGTTTTAAGGTTGTCTGAAAAGTACGGATTGCTTTCAGACGACCTATACTTTTAATACTTATAAAAAATTAACTGATAAGCCAACTAATAAACCTATCCAGCAAATCTTTCTGATTATTGCCAGCCGCTTCAACCATTTCCAATGTCAAACTATCCGGCCACACAATAAAATATCCGTAACGTCCTTTTTTGATAAGCCCACCGGCTTTCTTACCTGTATCTGTCAAACGGTAGAACTTACCGTCTATTTCCTGCAAGCCTGCATGACACAGTTTCGCATTGCATTCTTCCGTTGTTACGCCCCATTTTTCTGCCAGCTTAGCGACAGTCAATGTATCGTATTTTTTAGCAATTTCTATATTCTGATTTTTCTGCGAAACTTGCTCTTTTTCTACTACGTCAACTGAAATTTTAACTTCATCGCTAATACGGATAATACGCTGCGCTTCGCTATAAGCATCTTGATAGACTTCTCCATCTTCACTACGCTTCAGCAAGATACCCATTTCATTATTATTTACTTGGCTGAATTCATATAAATTCAGGCTTGTAATAATGCAAGCATCTTCGCTGACGTAACATTTTGCATGAAGATTCGGACAATAACTCGTACGAACATAATTTAAATTTTTCAACCAAGCTGCCTCTGAAGGCTGCAATTCACTTTTACCATATACAATCCGCACATCGATTTTCATGCGGTCTTTGTCTTCTAAAAGCTCTTTTACCCTATCGTTTAATTTTAGATAAGGGCTAATCAAATAAAGCCGTTCCTGTGCATTTTTTATTAATTCTTCCAAGTAATACGTTGTACCGCTGGTATTTAAAAATTTTGCCATTTTCTTCTTTCCTGCAATGTTTATTTAATTTATTCGCGGGCAAAGCCCACGCTACACAGTTGCTTTATATTCTTCTGACAATTGAAACAATAGACTTCACTATCGCTTAGGTCGTCTGAAAATTGCTGCGGCAAACTTTCAGACGACCTTCCTTATTTCTCCAAAGCCTCTTGCAGTTTCTTCTCAATCAAATCCGCGTCAAACGATTTGGCAATCAGCTCGAAGCGTGAGTCGCGCCGCCATGAGACTTGATTGGCACCCCATTGCCCGTCCACCCAGTTGAGCCACACCCATGTACCGAGCACTTGGAACACGCCTTTGGCGCGAACAAGACCGTCTGTGAATTTGGGCAGGTCATTGAAGAAGTTGGTCAGCTTTTCGCCGTCGAAATCACGTCCGGCAGGGAAAGTGAAGCCTTGAGACTGGAAGCCCATGGTGTTGTCCGGCAAGGCTTTGAGGCGGTAGCGCGATTTTTCGACAACGGGAATATCAAGCCATTGGATGTCGAGTTGCGCATTTTGTACTTCAACCACTTTGGCTTTAGGCGGGAACAGCTTGGCCGCTTTATCGTGAAACTCAGCCAGCTGCTCGGGCGTGCACAAGTCGGTTTTGCTGGCAACCAATACGTCGCAAATGCCGATTTGGTCTTTATACAAGGCTTGTTGCGCGTAATCGGGGTTGATGAACTGGCGCGGATCGACGACGGTAAAGACAGCGCCGATTTCCAAAAGGCTGTCCAGCGGTTTGGCTTTCAATTCGTCGATGACGCTGGCGGCGTGCGCCAGTCCGCTTGCCTCAATCATCAGGCGGTCGGGTTTGGCATCGCGCAGCATTTTCTGTACGGTTACGCCCATTTGCGGGCCGGCGGTGCAACACAAACAGCCGCCGGCGATTTCTGCCACGGGGATGCCGTTGTCGCTCAATACCGCGCCGTCAATACCGATTTCGCCAAACTCGTTGACGATGATGACCCATTTTTCGTTCGGGTCTTTCTGTTCCATCAAGCTTTTAAGCGCGGTGGTTTTGCCTGTTCCCAGAAAACCTGAAATCAGGTGGACTTTGGTTTTTTTCACTTCTGACATTTTTTACAGATTCCAGTTAAAACAACGTGTTCTTCTTTCAGCGCAAAGCCGCTTTCGGCCACGCCTGCACGCAACGCCGCCCATTCTTGGCTCAAGGTCTGCTCATCTGCCGTACCGCATTCGGTACAAACCAAAATAAACGCGCTATGGTGCGCTTCGGCTTCTTCGTGGTCATGGCAATGGTCGTTGCACTCATGCTGCGCGTGGCTGCACAAAATATAGCCGTTGACCGCCGCCACTTTGTGCAAAACGCCCTGCTCGGCCCAAAAATCAAGGGCGCGGTAGGCCGTCGGCGGCGCAACCACGCCCTCGCTTTGCTGCTGCATCTGCGACAGAACGTTATAGGCTTTAATCACGCCGCTTTGTTTCAAAACAATATCAAGCACTTGCTCACGCAATGCGGTTACCTGCACGCCATCGCGCTGCGCTTGTTCTAAGATTTTTTGTTTGATTGCGTTCATAACTGAAACGGCCTTTCAGACGGCCTTGTTAATAAAAAATTACATTATAACGTGTTTGTTCAATTTCAGATAACAAAGAGGCCGTCTGAAACCTTCAGACGGCCTGATGCCGATTACTTAAACCAAGATTTAATTTTTCCAAACAAAGACATGCTTTGTTTTTCAAACGTTTCTTCCTTCACCGGAGCAGGCTCATCGCGGTAAACTTTCATGCCTGCAAAGGTCTGGGCAACCGGCATGATTTCGATGGAATTGACGTTCATCCGCGCCGGACGCTGATAGAGCCATAAAGCGGTATCGGCAATATCTTGCGGCTGGATAAACTCGACATTCTCATAAACCTCGGCCGCACGCTGATCGTCGCCTTTGAAACGGACGTTGGAAAACTCGGTATCGCCGCATAAGCCCGGTTCGATATTGGTAATGCGGATGTTTTTATCTGCCAATTCGGCGCGCAGGTTCATACTGAATTGGCGCACAAAAGCCTTAGTTGCACCATAGACATTACTGCCTGAATAAGCATAACTGCCGGCAATCGAACCCAAATTGATGATGTAGCCTTGTTTGCGCGCTACCATTTGCGGCAAAATCTGGCGGGTCAGAAAAGTCAGGCCGATGATATTGGTTTGAATCATGGTTTCCCAATCGCCAAAATCGGCTTTATCAGCGGAATCCAGACCTAAAGCCAAACCGGCGTTGTTGATCAGGCAATCGATTTCAGCTAAATGCTCGGGCAGGCTGTTCAAAGCGTTTTGAATCGACTCCGTGCGCGAAACATCCATTTCCAACGGGTAAAACTGCTCGCCCAATTCTTCTGCCAATTGCTGCAATTTGTCTTCACGCCTTGCCGCTCCGATGACATGATAGCCTGCCGCAACAAAAGTGCGACACATCGCCGCGCCGAATCCTGCCGATGCCCCGGTAATCAAAATTGCCATATCGTTTCCTTTCTATACTCGTTTCAGACTTGGGTTTAAGGTATGATAACGCCTTATCAGACGGCCTAAGCGTTTGGCCGGCTGATTCTAAATTTAACGATAATCATATCATCACAATAGGACACACTCCATATGAAAACCCGTTTTATCCCAGTTGCCCTGGCAGCAGTAGCGCTTACGCTTTCCGCCTGCGGCGGCAGCAGCGCGCCCTCCCAGCCTAAAGGCCCTATTTCCGAAGACCGTACGGCCGCGTTCAAATCCATGATGCCTGAGTTTACCCGCATGGGAAAAATGGTCAAAGACGAAGAGCCTTACGACGTTGAGAAATTCAAACAAGCTGCAGCCACTTTTGCCGAAAACAGCAAAAAACCGTTCACCCTGTTTGAATCCGATCCTCAAGGCAACGGCCGCGCCCTGTCTGCCATTTGGACAGACACAGCAAAATTCAAAGCCGAAGAAGAAAAATTCGTCGCAGCAGTTGAAAAACTCAACGCCGCCGCTCAAACCGGCAAGCTCGAAGAAATCAAAGCCGCTTACGGCGAAACCGGTGCAACCTGCAAATCCTGCCACGACACATTCCGCGGTCCGGAATAAGGCTTAAAACAATAAAGGCCGTCTGAAATATCATTTTCAGACGGCCTTTTCTTCAACTGACTTCAAATCTTTCTATATCGACTTTATATTTTGCATTTCATGTTTTTTTACCGGTTTCATTTGAAACCGACGGCTCAATTCACATATCGCAATCAAATTTTCTTCTTCCGGCTGTTTAAATTCAATTAAATCTCCCTTCTTCTCGATCAACCAAATTCAAATTCAGACCTGCTTTATCTTTTCAGCCTGATTAATCATATACGGGGGGATTATCTCCTGAAATAAGAATCTGCTTTATTTTTTAATGAATAAAAACCATTATTAAAATATTTGTAAAGTTTAATAATATGTTATAAAGTAGCGACTTCGTTTTTGAGGTAACTATCATGAATCCGAATTTCAAATTAAATCTACTGACATTATCTTTACTTGCTATAACAAGTATCGCACACGCAGAAGACGAGGTTTCCACTCAAGAGCTTGATGAAATTCAAGTCAAAGGCAGACACATTGCCAAAGAGAAAAAAGTTTTTACCGAAGGCCAAGCCAAAAGTTCGCGTGAACGCGTTTATCAATCCAGCGAAAACATCGACACCATCGTTCGGAGTATGCCCGGCGTTTTTACCCAACAAGACAAGGGATCGGGGGTATTGGCGGTCAATATCCGTGGTGATAGCGGTTTGGGACGCGTCAATACGATGGTTGACGGCGTCACCCAAACCTTCTATTCCACTTCTGCCGATGCCGGACGCAGCGGCAGCTCCTCACAATTTGGTACGGCACTGGATCCCAATTTTATTGCCGGTGTGGATGTAACCAAAGGCAGTTTCACGGGTGCCAACGGCATCAATGCCTTATCCGGTACAGCCAATTTCCGTACTTTACGGGTAGACGATGTGGTACACGGAAACAATACCTTCGGCCTCTTGACCAAAGGATTGACCGGCACAAACAGCACCAAAAGCAACTTTATGGCAACCGGAGCAGCACAAAAATGGTTTGACAGCGGTGCGCGCCTTGGCGCGTTATATGGCTACAGCCACCGTAATGTCGAGCAAAACTATAAAGTAGGCGGCGGCGGTCAGCGTATCGGCAATTTTGGCGAGGAATATCTGGACCATAAAAAACAAGAATATTTTGAAAGCAACTTATTAAAATTCGACCAAGGGCAAAATCGTTGGGTTCGCGACTTTTCCAAGCGCAACGCAGCCGGTAAAAGCTATTGGGACTACCCTTTCTCCAAAAAATATAACGATCCTGAAGTTTTGCAAAGAGAATATGTCGATGATTTGGAAAGAGGCTGGAAAGAGAATTTGGCACCGCAATGGGATCTGACTCCAATCGATCCTACCAGCCTGCAACAACGCTCAAACAGCCATTTGGTCAAAGTGGAATACGAAAATGACAACAACAAGCTGGATCTTCAGCTTCGTACCATGAACAACCGCATCGGCAGCCGCAAAGTAGAAAACCGCAACTACCAAGCCAATTACAATTTAAACATTGGCGATTATGTCGATTTAAACGTATTGGCCGCCCATAATCTGGGAAAACAAAAATATCCGAAAAACTCACGTTTTTCGGGATGGGGGCTGCTTGATTATTTGGAAACCAAAAACACAGCCAATCTTTTGGATATCAACAACAGCTTTTCTTTCAAACTTCCCCAAAAAACAGATTTAAAAGCCACCGTCGGTTTCAATTTCTTTAAAAACCAATACAGTAAAAACCGCTTTCCGGAAGAGCTGAGCCTGTTTTACAACGGCCCGGATCAAGATGCCGGCCTGTACAGCTTTTTAGGCCGCTTCAAAGGTGACAAAGGAATATTTCCTCAGAAATCAACCATATTGCAACCTTCAGGCCAGCAAAAATTCAATACGTTCTATTTTGATACTTCCTTGAAAAAAGGCATTTATCAATTGAATTACAGCGCCAATATGGTCAACTACCGCTACAAAGGCGAATATACCGACTACTTCAATACCCAAGAAGACTTTAAAAAAGCATTTGGAGAAGATTCTGAAATTTATAAACAGCATTGCACGCCAAGCTGCGACCTTTACGAACCGGTTTATACCAAATCCGGTAAAAAGCATGCGGTAAACCATTCGGTGGCATTAAACATCAATGTCAATGACTACTTTATGCCGTTTATCAGCTATTCGCGTACGCATAGAATGCCGAATATTCAAGAAATGTATTTTTCACAAATCGGCGACTCGGGCGTCAATACCGCCCTTAAGCCGGAACAGGCCAATACTTACCAAATAGGCTTCAATACCTTCAAAAAAGGGATTTTCAAGCCGGACGATGTATTAGGTTTCAAACTGGTCGCCTATCGCAGCAGGATAAACAACTATATCCACAATGTTTATGGCAAATGGTGGGATTTGGATAAAGCACCCAGCTGGGTAACCAGTACCGGCCTGAAATACTCTATCCAGCATCGAAACTATGCCAAACCTGTCCATAAAAATGGTTTGGAAGTGGAAATGAACTATGATTTCGGCCGCTTTTTTACAACCCTGTCTTACGCATATCAAAAAACCAACCAACCGACCAATTATAGCGATGCCAGCGAATCGCCCCGCAACTCTTCTAAAGAAGACCAAATCAAACAGGGCTACGGCTTAAGCAAAATTTCACGCCTACCCCGAGATTACGGTCGGTTTGAATTAGGGTCCCGATGGTTGGGCAACAAATTGACCGTCGGTGGTATTATGCGCTATTACGGCAAAAGTACACGGGCGACTACTGAGGAGGAATTTGTTGACGGTACAACCGGTGACAATACCTACTCTTCATGGAAAACGGGCGGAAGGGTGATCAAAAAAACAGAAAGCATCAACAGACAGCCGCTGATTTTTGATTTCTATGCCAATTACGAACCGAAGAAAAACCTTATCCTTCGTTTCGACATTCAAAATGCGTTCAATAAGCGCTATATCGATCCTTTGGATGCCGCAAACGATGCCGCAACCCAGCGCTATTTCAGCGTATTTGAAAGAAAAGGCGGTTTTGATGACGAAGAAGTCGAATGCGATGCCAGCGGTTTATGCAATGGCAAATATGGCGGTACGACACGCTCCGTCTTGAACAACTACGCACGAGGCAGGACTTTGCTGTTTACCATCAGTTATAAGTTCTAAACCTATCCGTCAGCATTCTTAATATTGCACTGATTAAAAAGCCGGTAAACACAATGTTTACCGGCTTTTTTCAGTATATTCTCAAAATTCTCTTTATCTATACACAACAAAAAACCTGCCCTTTCGGGCAGGTTTTCAATAATGACGGATTACAGGCCGCTCAGACGGGCTGTATCGTGTGCAATCATCAATTCTTCGTTGGTAGGAATCACAACGGCAACAGCTTTGCTGTCGGCAGTGGTAATTACACCGGCGTTACCGAAGCGGGCTTTCAGGTTGGCTTCTTGGTCGATGTGCAAACCGAGGAAGCCCAAGTAACCCAATACGCGTTCGCGGATGATGTCGGAGTTTTCGCCGATGCCGCCGGTAAATACCAAGGCGTCTAAACCGCCGGCTGCTACTGCCATGCTGCCGATGTATTTAGCCAAGCGGTAGATGAAGATTTCCAAAGCCAGTTTGGCACCTGCGTGGCCGTTGGCAGCTTCTTCTTCGATGGTACGGCAGTCATTGGACAAACCTGAAATACCGAGCAGGCCGGATTTTTTGTTCAGCATTTCGGTAATTTGGGAAATGGTCATGTTTGCGTTTTCAGCTAAGAAGCTGAACACTGCGGGATCGATGTCGCCGCTGCGGGTACCCATTACCAAACCTTCCAGCGGAGTCAGGCCCATGCTGGTATCGCGTGATTCGCCATTGGCGACGGCGGTAATAGATGCGCCGTTACCCAAGTGGGCAATCACCATGCGCAGGTCTTTTTTGTCTTTGCCGAGGAAGCGTGCAGTTTCGTCAGAAACGAAGCGGTAGCTGGTACCGTGCGCACCGTAGCGGCGCAAGCCGTATTTTTCATACAATTCATGTGGAACAGCATATTTGTAAGCGTGTTCAGGCATGGTTTGATGGAATGCGGTGTCGAATACGACAACGTTCGGCAGGCCTTTGAAGATGCTTTGTGCAGCGCGCAGGCCCAAAAGGTGGGCCGGGTTGTGTAAAGGAGCAAGTGGAATACATTTTTCGATACCAGCGATAACATCGTCGGTAACCAAAATGGATTCACTGTACAATTCGCCGCCGCTTACCACGCGGTGGCCGATCGCGCCGATACGGGTGTCGAGGCCGTGGGCTTTGAGTTCTTCCATCAGGGCTTCAACTGCACCGGTGTGGTCGGGCTTGGCAGACAGGTCGACTTTGTGTTTTTCGCCGTTGAATTTGAAGGTGATGTAGGCATCGGGCAGATTGAGTTTTTCGGCAAGGCAGCTCAGCAATACTTCGCCGCTGTCGTTATCCAATACGGCACCTTTGAGGGAAGAGCTGCCGCAGTTCAAAACCAAGATTAATTTTTGTGTCATTTTATGCTCCTTGAGGTTTCAGACGGCATTTTTGTCGGAACCTTACTGCTGCTCCGGCTATGTTGCACCCCTTGTGGGACGTAGTGGGTAGCGGTCTGAACAGATTAACAAAGTAAACGTCGTATTCTAATTCTAACAAAAAATGTAATCGGCTGCTTGACTTAATATTTGATGTAAAATGGACGGAATTTTATTTTAGGCCGTCTGAAAAAATGACGGCGGTTTTGAAGATTTCCCGATATGCATTATTTCAGTATCCACACTCAAGACGGCGAACACGCCGGATTTTTTATTATGTTGGCAGACGATGAATCACAAAATCCGCCGCAAAGCGGACGCTTTGCAATCAAGCTGCAAAGCGAAGATGCAGCCGAAGCAGCGGTATTGTCGCCTTTCGAGCAAACCGATATCCCGCAATACTGGCGCGTGGTTAAAGACCGTATCGAATTGTTTTTTGACGATAAAAATATCGGCGCGTTGCGCAACGAGTATCTGACCATCAGCGGTAAAACCTTTATCCTGACCGATTTGACCGGAGCGATGTAATGGAAAGTATGTTTATCCTTGTCCCCATCAGCATTATTTTGGCCTTTATCATCGGCTGGTTTTTCTGGTGGTCGGGTAAAAACGGACAGTTCGACGACCTTGAAGGCCCTGCGCACCGCATTTTGATGGACGACGACTCCACTGAAAAACTGATCGAAAAAGACGAAGATAAAGAATCCAAACAATGAGCCTTAAAAAAGACAATCTGAATTTCCACACGACCTGCCGTTTTGCGCCGCTCTTTGGGACGCAGTTTTTGGGCGCGTTTAACGATAATATGTTCAAAACCGCATTATTCGTGATGATCAGTTTTTACGGTTTAGGCAAAAACGACTTGCTGCCGCCCAGCCAAATGCTGAACTTGGGCGCAATGCTGTTTATCCTGCCCTACTTCCTGTTTTCCGCGCTCTCTGGGCAGCTGAGCAACAAATTCGATAAAGCAGTTTTAGCACGTTGGATCAAGCTGTTGGAAATCATCATCATGGCAGTGGCGGCATATGGCTTCTACATCCAATCCGCTCCTTTACTTTTAATCTGCCTGTTTTGCATGGGCACACAATCAACCTTGTTCGGCCCGCTGAAATACGCGATTTTGCCCGATTACCTCAACGACAAAGAACTGATTATGGGCAACAGCCTGATTGAATCGGGTACGTTTATCGCCATTTTGCTTGGCCAACTTTTGGGCACGGCAGTCGCAGGCGTTCCGCCGTATATTGTTGGCGGTTTGGTGTTATTGGTCGCCGTCGGCGGCACGATGACCAGCCTGTTTATGCCGTCTGTCCCCGCTAAAATGCCGGATACAAAAATCGAATGGAACATCATCAAAGGCACGAATTCACTGATTCGTGAAGCGGCGGCCGACCGTCCCGTATTTACTTCCATTATCGGTATTTCATGGTTTTGGTTTATCGGCTCGGTTTATACCACCCAACTGCCGACGTTCACACAAATCCATTTGGGCGGCAACGATAATGTGTTCAACCTGATGTTGGCGCTGTTCTCCATCGGCATTGCCATCGGCTCGGTGTTATGCGCCAAACTCAGCCATGAGTGCCTGATTTTGGGCTTGGTTACCATCGGCACTCTGGGTCTGACCGTCTGTGGATTATTGCTGGTGTGGCTGACCCACGGCCAACGCTTTACCGAATTAAACGGCATTATTTGGTTTTTATCACAAGTCCAAGCGTATCCAATTATGCTGGTGATGTCGGCTATCGGCTTTTTCGGCGGCTTCTTCTCCGTACCGCTCTACACTTGGCTGCAAACCGCCAGCAGCGAAACCTTCCGCGCCCACGCCGTCGCCGCCAACAACATCATCAACGGCGTGTTTATGGTATCGGCCGCTATTTTGAGCGCGGTTTTGCTGATGTTGTTCGACAGTATTACGCTGCTGTATTTGATTGTTGCCGTGGGTAATCTTCCGTTGATTGTTTACCTCATCAAACGGGAACCAAAATTTATCGGGGATTTGACCGCTTTGTTGAAAATCAGCAAATAAGGCCGTCTGAAATGTATCCCCACCATGCACATTTTCACTGTTCAATCGCGTGGACAGCTTGTGCATAAATCAGATTACTGTCTGATTTAAAATTAAAAAACACAACTACCTAAATTTTGAGCACCACTTTACCGCCAAACAAAATGCACATTTTCCCCAAACAAGCGTGTGCAAAGGCTGTGAATAAGTCAGCTTAATAGTTGATATTTCAAAGTAAAAATATATTTAATTAATTTTTAGGCAGTTTATTAAAGGCCGTCTGAAACCTTTTTCAGACGGCCTGAGAGTATAATAACCACCTACCTTATAGTTCCCAAACGATATGATTTATCCATGGCATGAAACCCAATGGCAACAGCTCGCCGCCCATTGGCAAAACCGTCCTAACGCCTGGCTGTTTACCGGCAAAGAAAATACCGGTAAAACCGAGTTTGCCCGCTTTGTCGCGCAGGCATTGCTGTGCGAATCGCCCAAGTCCGGTCATGAACCCTGCGGCGAGTGTGCTTCGTGCCATTTGTTCAGCCAAAATACGCATCCCGACTTTTACGAACTCACGCCGGAAATTCCCGAAGGCGAGGCAACAGGACGCAAACTCCTGCAAATCAAAATCGATGCCGTGCGCGATATTGTGGAAAACATTTACCTGACCGCCGTCCGCGGCGGCCTGCGCGTGGTATTGGTGCATCCGGCTGAAAGCATGAATACACAGGCGGCAAACGGTTTGTTGAAAGCTTTGGAAGAGCCGCCGCAACACGTCGTTTTCCTGCTCGTTACCCATGCGCGCGACAAACTCCTGCCCACCATCAAAAGCCGTTGCCGCCAGATGGTGCTGCCCTCGCCTACCCATGAGCAGGCTGCGACATATCTGCGCCAACAGGGCGTGGAAAATGCAGAAGCCTTGTTGGCATTTCACAGCGGCGCGCCTTTATTCACGCCGACTCCCGAATTGGACGCATTACGCGAAGAGTTGCTGACACTGCTGACTGCCCCGCGCCTGTTGGCCATACTCGACTACGCCGCCGCGTTCGACAAACAAAAGCAACCGCTGGCCGTTTTCATCGACTGGCTGCAAAAGTGGCTGATGGATGTCGGCTTGGCACAACAAAACATGGCGCCGCTTTATTATCCGCACCATGCCCAAGCCCTGCTTCAGACGGCCTCTAAAACTGATTCACGCAAGCTGTTTGCCCTATTGGGCCGTCTGAACGCGCTCAACCCTTACGGATACCATACCTTGAGTGTTAAAATGCAGCTTGAGTATCTGCTTATCGAATATTTAGATTTTTGGCAAAACAAACCCTAACAGGTAATAAATGATGAATAAAAAAGACATTCCGGCGAAGATGTTGGCTTTGCAACTCAAAGACCCCAATCTGTTGTACAACTGCTATATGCCGTTTTTAGAACACGGCGGCCTGTTCGTACCGACCGATGACGTATTCTCCCTAGGAGAAGACATCCTCTTGGCCGTAGAAATCGCCGACTATCCCAAACGCTTCCTACCAACCAAAGTCGTTTGGATCAATCCGGCGCGCACTTCAGCCCACCGTCCCAAAGGCGTAGGCCTTGCATTCTCCGAACACGAAAGCTGCCTGCAGGCCAAAAATCTGATTGAAGCCGAGCTTGGCCCGCGCCTGCGCAGCGACCGTACTACTTTTACCCTGTAATACCATGTATTTAATCGATTCACATTGCCATCTCAACTTTGACGGCTTAAAAGACCGCCTGCCCGAAGTCTTTGCCAATATGGAAGCGCAAAGCGTCAAGCAGGCGCTTGCCATCAGCGTCAGTAAACAAAGCTTTGCCGAAGTATTCGACATTGCTCAGGCAAACGACCATATTTACTGCACCATCGGCATACATCCCGACAGCCAAGAAGCGGAAGAATTTACCATTGCCGAAATGGTAGAAGCGGCCAAACACCCCAAAATCGTCGGTATCGGCGAAACCGGTTTGGACTATTACTGGTGCAAAGGCGATTTGTCATGGCAACATCAACGCTTTGCCGACCATATCCAAGCCGCTAACGAAAGCGGCCTGCCCGTTATCGTCCACACGCGCGATGCGGCCGAAGACACGTTGCGGATTTTAAAAGAATGCCACACCAACTCTGGCGTGATTCACTGCTTCTCTGAAGACGTCGCCTTTGCCAAAGCCGCTTTGGATTTGGGCATGTATATCTCCTTCTCCGGCATTGTGACGTTTAAAAACGCGCCGCTGATACAGGAAGCCGCCAAATACGTCCCTGCTGATAGAATCTTGGTAGAAACCGATGCGCCTTTCCTCGCGCCGGTTCCCAAACGCGGCAAACAAAACGAGCCATCCTACGTCCGCTATACGGCCGAGTTCTTAGCCAATCTGCGCGGCGAGAGCTTGGAAACATTGGCACAAAACACCAGCGACAATTTCTATCGCCTGTTTAACAAAGTACCCGATGGCCGTCTGAACAATGGCTAGGTCTCAAAGTCTCTAACATCGGCTCTGCCTACCTGTCATCCGGGTTCTGCCTCAAATTCAGCAGTAAACTCGAAATGACCTGAGACAGAAACGCAATCGGCTTGCGCTATCTTCCGAACGGCCAGACTTTTGAAGAATGGAAATTTTCCCATTAGCACAATAAATAAGTTTAAATTCAAAATATTGCTTTCCTAAGCCCAGCAAAGCTCAAGGCCGTCTGAAAGTATTTTCAGACGGCCTCTTGCTTATTTTACCGATAGGATGTAAAACCTATCCTTCGAAATAAACGGTTCATCGAAAGCGTACATCAATCGACACAATATGGACACAAACTCCGAAATGCACACCCACCCTAATTTTTACGCTATGCTGACTGCAGCCTGCCAAAAAAACGGTAAAGGCACAGTCATTTTCAACGACAAAGAAAAAATCAGCTATTCCTCCCTCAAACGCAAAGTAGAAACCGTCGCCGCCTATCTGCAACACCAAGGCGTACAATATGGCGACAGAGTCGCCCTTGTCGTTTCCAACTCTCCCGAATTTATTGCCGCCTATTTCGCCATTACTTCCATCGGCGCGGTAGCCGTCCCACTCAACGTCTTTTTGAAAAGCGAAGAATTTTCCTACATCCTTAATGACTGCGGCGCACGCTTTATGTTCGCCTCCGCGCCGTTGGCCAAAGAACTCAAAAACATCAAAGCCAAAACCAAAATCAATAAAATCATCTGGATTGGTGAAACCAACGCCGCCAGTGGCGATGACAGCTATTTCGATGCCGCGCGTACATTCCCCGGCAAGCCGAATCTGAGCCGTCAGCCGTCAGCCAACGATTTGGCGCACATTATCTACACCTCCGGCACAACCGGCCACCCCAAAGGCGCATTAATCAGTTATAGCAATCTGTTTTCCAACCTTTCGGGCATCGAACAAATTTTCCAAATTTCGCAAAAAGACCGCTTCGTCGTCTTCTTGCCCATGTTCCACAGCTTTACGCTGACTGCCATGGTTTTGCTGCCGATATATCAAGCCTGCTCGATTATTTTGGTCAAATCCGTCTTCCCATTCTCCAACGTGTTGAAACAGGTTTTACTCAAACGCGCTACTATTTTCCTCGGCGTACCGGCTATTTACACTGCCATGAGCAAAGCCAAAATCCCTTGGTATTTCAGATGGTTCAACCGCGTTCGTCTGTTTATCAGCGGTGGCGCGCCTCTGGCCGGACAAACCATTGACGACTTTAAAGCCAAATTCCCGCGCGCCAAACTGCTGGAAGGCTACGGCTTGAGCGAATGCTCGCCCGTTGTGGCCGTCAATACGCCCGAACGCCAAAAAACCGCCAGCGTCGGTGTCGCCCTGCCCGGCCTGACCGTAAAAGCCGTCGATGACGAATTGATCGAAGTGCCGCGCGGCGAAGTGGGGGAACTCATCATCAAAGGCGGCTCGGTAATGCAAGGCTACCTCAACATGCCTGACGCCACAGATGAAACCATTGTCAACGGTTGGCTGAAAACCGGCGACTTCGTTACCATAGACGAAGACGGCTTTATCTTCATCGTCGACCGTAAAAAAGACCTGATTATCTCCAAAGGCCAAAACGTCTATCCGCGCGAAATCGAAGAAGCCATTTACAAACTCGATGCCGTGGAAGCCGCCGCCGTAATCGGCGTGAAAGACCAATACGCCGATGAAGAAATCATTGCCTTTATCCAACTCAAAGAAGGCATGAAACTGGAAGAAGCCGAAGTCCGCAGCCACCTGCGCGGCCTGTTGGCAAACTTTAAAATCCCCAAACAAGTCATCTTCCAAGACGAGCTGCCGCGCAATGCCACCGGCAAAGTGTTAAAACGCAAACTCAAAGAACAGTTTCAAGACTAAACCTCTGTTTCGGACGGCCCCTTGATTCATGCAGGCCGTCTGAAAACCTGTCATCAACAAACTTTTCAGACGGCCACGACCATGACGACACCTATACTCGAAATCGAAAACCTAAACGGCTCCTTTCCGAGCAAGCAAGTCCTGCACGATATCAACCTGACCTTGCAACCCGGCCGCAAACTGGCATTGGTCGGCGAGAGTGGCAGCGGCAAAACCGTATTGTCGCAAGGCATTATGCGCCTGAATCCGATGGTTACCTTTGAAGGCAGTCTGAAATATTGCGGAACCGATCTGCTGACCCAGCCCGAACGCGCCCTGCAAAAACTGCGCGGCCGCGAAATCAGCATGGTGTTTCAAGAACCCATGACCTCCCTCAACCCCGTCATGCGTGTCGGCGAACAAATCGCCGAAGTCCTGTCCCTGCATTTGGGTTTGGATAAAAAACAGGCATGGGCGCGCGCTATCGAACTCCTGGACGAAACCGGCATCCACCAGCCCGAGCAAAAAGCCCAGGCCTACCCTTTCCAACTTTCCGGTGGCCAACGCCAACGCGCCATGATTGCCATGGCTGTATCAGCCCAGCCCAAGCTCCTGATTGCCGATGAACCGACCACCGCTTTGGACGTTGCCGTCCAAGCCCAAATCCTCGACCTGCTCTCACGCCTGCAGGAAGAACACGGCATGACCATGCTCTACATTACGCACGACTTAAACCTTGTGCGCCGTTTTGCCGACGATGTCGCCGTTATGCGTAACGGCCGTATCCTCGAAACCGGCAAAGCAGCCGAAGTCTTCGCCAATCCGCAGCACGAATACACCAAAATGCTGCTCAACGCCGGCACAACGCGACGCGTGGCTCCTTTGCCTGAAAACCCTGCCACCGTCCTTAAGGCCGAACAAATCGCCTTCTCCATCAAAGAATCAGACGGCTGGTTTAAGAAACGCGATAAAACCATTCTCGACCCCATTTCTTTCGATCTCAAATCTGGCGAAACCTTAGGCATCATCGGCGAAAGTGGTTGCGGCAAAACCACGCTGGCGAAAGCCGTCATGCACCTTATCGATTCCGAAGGCAGCCTGGACATCAACGGCGAGCCATGGCGACACGAATTGCGCCGAGAAATCCAAATGGTGTTCCAAGACCCGTTCGGCGCATTCAATCCGCGCATGAACGTCTTCGATACCGTTTCCGAAGCCTTGCGCGTTCACGAGCCTAGTATGCCGCGCGAAGAAATGCGCCGCCGCGTCGAAGAAGTCCTCAAACAAGTCGGCCTGCCCGAAGATGCACTCGAACGCTATCCGCACGCCTTCTCCGGCGGTCAACGCCAACGCCTCGCCATCGCCCGCGCCATCATTGTCCGCCCGAAAATCCTCGTATTGGACGAACCAACCAGCGCGCTTGATGTCCAATGGCAACAACAAATCCTTGAATTGCTCAGCGGCCTGCAAAAAGAATACGGCCTCGCCTTCATCATCATCAGCCACGACCTCGCCGTGATCCGCGCTATTTCCCACCGCGTGATGGTGTTGAAAGACGGCAAAATTGTTGAAGAAGGCGAATGCGAAAATGTGTTTGCCAATCCAAGCAGCGACTATACGTGCCATTTGATTGCCCACTCCGGCCACATGGTTCAAGAGGCCGTCTGAATCTTTAAGGATTACGATAGACGCATTTCAAAAAAACTATTGCCGGGTGGCGGCACTTGAAATTTCCCCTGTCTGCCACTATTCTGAACAACATCTTTATTAATCCCGATTTGAAAGGAAATAACATGAGCAGCGAATTGATTATCCACGCCAGCGATGCCAGCTTCGAACAAGACGTTTTGAAATCCGATGTACCTGTACTGCTGGACTTTTGGGCACCATGGTGCGGCCCTTGCAGAATGATTGCCCCAATCTTGGACGACATCGCCGCCGAATTCCAAGGCCGTCTGAAAGTCGTTAAAATCAACATCGACGAAAATGAAGCCACTCCTGCCAAATTCGGCGTTCGCGGCATCCCTACCCTGATGGTGTTCAAAAACGGCGAAAACGTTGCTACTAAAGTCGGCGCATTGGCTAAAGGTCAACTGACTGCATTCGTTGAAGCTTCTATCGCTTAAGGCTTTAAGCAGATAAAAAGGCCGTCTGAAATTATTTTCAGACGGCCTTTTTTTGTATTCATTAAGCAACCAATGGTTTCAAAGTCAGGCTGATATTTTCAGCTTTCACTTTAAACAGCAAATCAATATTCGGATGTTTGCCCGGATTGGCTTCGGCATCGGCAACATGTTCGGCAAACCATGCCAGGCCGCGTTCTGCCGCCGCTACGTCCAGCTTGCCGTCAAATTCTTGCGCTAGAGCATGGTAAAGCTTGAGCGAGCCTTGTTTGCCGGGCGCATTGGGAATGTGATGAACCACATTGCCCTCTTTATCGAGAATATCCAAGCCGCTCAAATGGTCGATGGCAGGCATGGTGGCCAGATTATCTTGGAAGCTCATGATTGTCCTTTCTGATGTGGGTTTTAAAGTAAACCATATAACAAGGCCGTCTGAAAGTTGATGTTTGACACTTTTCAGACGGCCTTAAACATTTCAATTAACGTGTACCGAAAATCTTATCGCCGGCATCACCCAAGCCTGGGATGATGTAGCCGTGTTCGTTCAAGTGGCTGTCGAGCGCGGCAGTGTAGATGGTTACATCAGGATGCGCGTCATTGACGGCTTTCACGCCTTCCGGAGCGGCAACCAATACCAATGCTTTGATATTGCTGCAACCTTTGGCTTTCAGCAAGTCGATGGTCGCAACCATAGAGCCGCCGGTCGCCAACATCGGATCGATAATCAGGGCTGGACGCTCGGCCATGCTGTCAACGAATTTCTCAAAGTAAGAAACTGGTTTCAGCGTTTCTTCATCGCGCTGCAAGCCGACAACGCTGATTTTAGCGGTAGGAATCAGGTCGAGTACGCCGTCGAGCATACCCAAACCGGCACGCAAAATAGGGACAACGGTCAAGGTTTTGCCTTTGATACGGTCGCCTTCGATAGAGCCACACCAACCGTCGATGATGTATTTTTCGGTTTCAAAGTCGCGGCTGGCTTCGTATGCCATCAGGCGTGCCAGCTCGGTAGTGAGCGTACGGAATTTGTAGGTGCTGCATTCTGCCTCGCGCATCAAAGTCAATTTGTGGCGGACGAGGGGATGATTGATGACGGTAACGTTCATTTTCTGTATTTCCGAGTTTCGTTGACGGAATGAATTATACTTTTTTTCACGAATGGCGGAAAGGGTATGTTTCGTGCGAAAGGCCGTCTGAATCAGGGTTTCAGACGGCCTTTGTCAACAATTTTACATTACGGAATATTGTAGATGATTAAGCTTTCAGCAATTCTTGCAGTTCGCCGGCCTCGTACATTTCCATCAAAATGTCAGAACCGCCGACAAATTCGCCGTTAACGTACAGTTGAGGAATGGTCGGCCAGTCGCTGTATTCTTTAATGCCTTGGCGTACGGCATCGTTTTCCAATACGTTGACAGTCACATAGTCTGTGCAACCTGCCGCATTCAGAATTTGTACGGCGCGGGAAGAGAAACCGCATTGTGGGAACTGCTTCGTACCTTTCATGAACAATACGACGCGGTGGGTGGTTACGACTTCTTTGATTTGATCGTGGATAGAGGACATTTGTGTTCCTTTTACTAAATCGGTTGTTCGGGGAAAATCAAATTTCCCGCCATTATACGCAAATTGATGGAGTTGAGGGGGCGTTTCTCAAAGTCGGATCTGACCGTTGCCGTTGATATAGAATTTAGTCGAAGTCAGCGCTTCCAAACCCATCGGGCCGCGGGCGTGCATTTTTTGGGTGGAAATACCGATTTCCGCGCCCAATCCGAAAACAAAGCCGTCGGTGAATCGAGTGGACGCATTGACATAAACCGCCGCCGCATCAATGCTTTCTTGGAAAAGCTCGGCATGAGCAATGCTTTGGGTCACAATCGCTTCCGAGTGATGTGTCGTGTGGCCGTTAATCCAATCGACGGCTTCTTCCACTGTTTTCACTATTTTGACCGACATAATATAGTCAAGAAACTCGGTACTGTAATCTTCCTCGGTTGCCAAAACAGCATTTTTAAACATACGCAATGCTTCCTGATCGGCTCTAAATTCGACCGGATGCACTTTGGCAACGGCTTCTTCCAGTTTGGGCAAAAACGCTTCCGCTATCTTTTCGTGGACAACCAAAGACTCCGCGGCATTGCACACGCTCGGACGCTGCGTTTTGGCATTCACGACGATATCGACCGCCATCTCCAAATCGGCACTGTCATCCACATAAATATGGCAATTACCGACTCCGGTTTCAATGACGGGAACTTTCGATTTCTCTTTCACCGTCTGAATCAAGCGCGCGCCGCCGCGCGGAATCAGTACATCAATATAATCGACTGCCCGCATCAATTCCTCGGCGGCGGCATGACTGGTATCTTCGACCAGCTGCACCACATCGGCATCCATTCCCGCTTGTACCAAAGTCTGCCTGATGACGGCAATCAATGCGGTATTGGAATGGATGGCATCTCGACTGCCGCGCAAAATAATGGCATTGCCGGTTTTAAAAGCCAGAGAAAACGCATCGACCGAAACATTCGGGCGGCTTTCAAAAATCATGGCGACCACACCCAAAGGCACGCGTTTTTGAACAATCTTCAAACCGTCCAGATTGGTATAGCCGCGGACAACCTGCCCAATCGGGTCCTGCAAATCGGCAACCTGCCCAACGCCTTCCGCAATGCCTTGGATGCGTTCGTGATTCAAGCGCAGCCTGTCGAGCATAATGTCCGAAATGCCGTTTTCTTTTGCAGCGGCCAAATCGCGGGCATTTTCCGCCAAAATCATCTCAGCCTGTTCAACCAAAGCCGCCGCAACCTGACGCAGCAGATTGTTTTTTTCTACGCTTCCCAAGCTGATTAACGTTTTACTGGCTTTTTGAGCATTCTTGCCCAACTGTTCGATATAGCTCATAAAACCTCCCTATTTCTCTTGTGCAAACCACGTTCCGATAGGCGCGCCATCTAAAACCTGAAGGATATCGCGCGGATTGACGCTATTCATCAATACCATCTGGCCGTGATGTTCAAACATCATCTGCGCACTCTTAATCTTACTGAGCATGCCGCCCGTACCAAACTTACTGCCCGAGCCGCCGGCAGAAGCAATAATTTCTTCGGTAATATCGGCCACATGGCTGCGCAGCTTGGCATCAGCGTGAATAGCCGGATTTTTATCAAACAAACCGTCGATATCGGACAACATAATCAGTAAATCGGCTTTAACGATTTTCGCCACAACTGCCGACAAACGGTCGTTATCGCCAAACTTGGTCGCATGGTCCATCTCGTCCACGCTGACCGCATCGTTCTCATTGACAATGGGGATGACACCGATGGAAAGCAGGGATTCAAAAGCATTGGTAACGTTTGCCAAACTTTCCGGATATTCGACCACATCACGCGTCAGCAGGATTTGCGATACCGTCATCCGATAATGGGAAAAAATCTGCGAATAAAGGCTCATCATGGCCACTTGGCCGACGCTGGAAACAGCCTGCTGCTGCGCCATTTCCGCCGGACGTTTTTCCATGTTGAGGACATTCAGCCCAAAACCCATTGCACCGGAAGACACCAGCACAATTTCTTTGCCCTTACTGACCAAGCTGGAAATGACAAAGGCCAGTTGGTCGATTTTTGCCAAATTGATTTTGCCGTTTGGCAACACCAAAGAACTGGTTCCAATCTTAATGACAATGCGTTTTACTGCTTCAAAATCTCGTTTCATTATTCTCCTCTGCTTTCTATTTTTATGATTGCATGCGGCATTATTTCAGCCAAACGTATCTACATCATAACTGCGAAGCAATAGAAAATACAGACAAAATTAAAAAACGCTTCCTTTAAAAGCCATATTTTCAGCTTTTATCCGAATTCATTAACAACAAAACAAAAGGCCGTCTGAAGCCCAATTTCAGGTTTCAGACGGCCTTTTACCGATTGTTGAAACTCTAGCCTGCAAAGATAAATACAGACCGTTCCCCACAAACGCTTATTGGTGATCAGCAATAATTTTCAGCATTTGCGCCAATACTTTAGGATTGGCCGCAACGATGTCGCCGCTTTCCAGCCAGCCTTCATCACCGGACATATCGGTAACGATGCCGCCTGCTTCTTGGACAATCAATGCACCGGCGGCAATATCCCAAGGTTTGAGGTTGAACTCGAAGAAACCGTCCAAACGGCCGGCCGCAACGGCACACAAATCCAAAGAAGCCGCGCCTTCACGACGGCCGCCGGCGGTTTTTGCCAAGAAATCTTTCAAAATCGCCAGATACTTGTCCATCATGCTTTGATCGACAACAGGGAAGCCGGTACCGATCAGGCAGCGGTTCAATTCGATGCGGTTGGAAACGCGGATGCGGCGGTCGTTGAGCAATGCGCCTTTGCCGCGAGAAGCCATGTACACATCGTTGCGCTCAGGTGCGTACACCAAAGCTTCTTGCAACACGCCTTTGTGCAGGAGTGCCATAGAGATGGCGTATTGAGGATGGCCGTGGAGGAAGTTGGTTGTACCGTCAAGCGGGTCGATAATCCATTCGTATTCGGCGGTAGCTTTACCGTGGGAGCCGCCTTCTTCGCAAGTGATTTTGTGATGCGGATAGGCTTCTTTAAGCGCTTCCACCAAAATCATTTCGGAGCTGCGGTCAACATCGGAAACGAAGTCGTTGAATGCTTTGCTGTCTACTTTGACGGCATCCAGATTGCCGGCGGCGCGAATCATCATTTGCCCTGCTTTACGGGCGGCTTTGAAAGCGGTATTTAAAAACGGATTCATGGTTTTCTTTCTAATTCAGGTAAAATACGCCCTGATGCGCCGAACAAGGCACACAAGAGGCTGTTAATCGTTTCCGATGCTGTTAAAGAACATTTCAGACGGCATGGAAAAAGGCCGTCTGAAAACAAAAAGATGGCGTATTATACCTGATTCCCGTACAAACAGAAAACAAAACATGACTTCCGAAAAACCCGCCCTGCCCGCTTATCTGGACAACATCCGCATCATCCTCACGCGCACCAGCCATCCCGCCAATATCGGTTCTGCCGCGCGCGCCATGAAAACAATGGGCCTGCACAAACTCACCATCGTCGCCCCCAATCTGATGGCAACGCCGATGACGGAAAATCCGCCTGTGTTCGATCCGGAGCATCCGCAATCGTTTAAATTACCGGAAGAAAGTTTCATCCTCGCTTCCGGCGCGGCGGACGTTTTGGAAAATGCCACCATTGCCGCTTCTTTGGACGAAGCCCTTGCCGACACCACCATCGCCTGCGCCCTGACCAGCCGCCGCCGCGAAATCACCGCGCCGCTGCAAACGCCGCGCGACTTAGTGCCCGAATTACTGCAGGCCGCCAACCGCGGCGAGAAAGTGGCGCTGGTTTTCGGCAACGAAACTTTCGGCTTGAGCATCGAAGAAGTCCAAGCCTGCAACCGACTGATGACCATCAACGGCAATCCCAACTATTTCTCACTTAATCTCGCCCAAGCCGTGCAGGTCGTGTGTTATGAAATCTTCAGCCAAACCGATTCGCCCATGACCCATCTTCAACAGGAAGACCACGCCGCGACCCACGAGCAAATCAAAGGCATGGTCGCCCACATGGAAAGCGTGATGAACGACATCGGCTTTTTCAACCGCCGCAACGGCGAGCGCCTGATGCGCCGTATGCAGAGCCTGTTCGGACGTGCCAATACGCAAACCGAAGACATCGATATCCTGCGCGGTTTTTTCAATACCGTCAGCCACCGTATCCATAAAAAAGACTGATTTAAGGCCGTCTGAAAACGTTACAAGCTTTTCAGACGGCATGACTGATATTCGGATAAGCATGAATTACGCCCTAGACGCATTATGGTGGAAACTCACCAGCCAACCCGTCCGCGACCTCGCCTCGCTGCTGACTGCGCCGCCTTTGTGGCAAAGCGGTTGCGAATTGAGCGTGCGCGAACTACTGGGGGAACATGGTTTCCGCTATCTTTTGGCATTGGACGCCGATCCCGCTCCGCTGACGGATTACCTTGCCCAACGCGCCCCGTTCGGCCATCGTCTCGGCATTTATGCCGAAGAGCTGCTGGCTTTCTGGTTTACCAACGCGCCGCACGCCAAACTGCACGCATACAACCTGCCCGTTTTTTCAGACGGCCAAACTTTAGGCGCCGCGGATTTTGTCGCTTCCCTCAACCAACAGCCCTACCATATCGAGCTGGCGTGTAAATACTACGGCGGAGACCAAGTGCAGAACCTGCGCGGCCTCAATCCTAAAGATACGCTGACGGACAAAGCCGCCAAATTGGTACAGCAATCTCAGCTACTACATACGCCGCAAGGCAAAGCGACCTTAGCCGCACAAGGCCTGCCGGAGAATCCGCTTCCTGCTTCCATCGTGCGCGGCATCGGATTTTTTCCACAAAGTTTCCATGCTTTTGAGCCGCCGCTTAACCCATACGGTTGGCGCGGCATCTATATTCAAGATTGGTCGAAATACGGGTTTGAACGCCAAGAAGCACGCTACCATTTGCCTGACCGTATGGCCTACCTCGCGCCTGCTCGTGTCGCCGAAACCGAAACATTGAACGAAACCGAAATCCGCCGTATCGACCAAGGCTTGATTGCCGTTTTGGAATTACGGCCGGACGGCTTTTGGCACGAAATCGAACGCATCATGAAAGCCGTCTGAAACTATTTACCAACTTTAAGAGAACCCATTACATTATGAACGCCACACAACTCGACCATACCGCCAAAGTTTTGGCTGAAATGCTGACTTTCAAACAGCCTTCCGATGCCGTCCTCTCCGCCTATTTCCGCGAACACAAAAAGCTCGGCCGCCAAGACCGCCACGAAATCGCCGAAGCCGCCTTTGCCGCGCTGCGCCACTATCAAAAAATCAGTACCGTCCTACGCCGTCCGCACGCGCAGCCGCACAAAGCCGCACTCGCCGCACTGGTTCTGGGCAGAAGCACCAACATCAGCCAAATCAAAGACCTACTTGATGAAGAAGAAACAGAGTTCCTCGGCAATTTGAAAGCCCGTAAAACCGAGTTTTCAGACAGCCTGAATACCGCCGCAGAATTGCCGCAATGGCTGGTGGAACAGCTGCAACAGCATTGGAGCGAAGAAGAAATCCTCGCCTTCGGCCGCAGCATCAACCAACCTGCCCCGCTCGACATCCGCGTCAATACCCTGAAAAGCAAACGTGATAAAGTGCTGCCATTGTTGCAAGCCGAAAGTGCCGATGCAGAGGCAACCCCTTATTCGCCTTGGGGCATCCGCCTGAAAAACAAAATCGCGCTTAACAAACACGAACTGTTTTTAGACGGCACGCTGGAAGTTCAAGACGAAGGCAGCCAGCTGCTTGCCTTATTGGTGGGCGCAAAACGTGGCGAAATCATTGTCGATTTCTGTGCCGGCGCCGGCGGTAAAACCTTGGCTGTCGGTGCGCAAATGGCCAACAAAGGCAGAATCTACGCCTTCGACATCGCCGAAAAACGCCTTGCCAACCTCAAACCGCGCATGACCCGTGCCGGACTGACCAATATCCACCCCGAACGCATCAGCAGTGAACACGATCCCCGTATTGCCCGACTAGCAGGCAAAGCCGACCGTGTGTTGGTGGACGCGCCCTGCTCCGGTTTGGGTACTTTACGCCGCAATCCCGACCTCAAATACCGCCAATCCGCCGAGACCGTGGCCAACCTTTTGGAACAGCAACACAGCATCCTTGATGCCGCCTCCAAACTGGTGAAACCACAAGGCCGTTTGGTGTACGCCACTTGCAGCGTATTGCCGGAAGAAAATGAGTTGCAAGTCGAACGTTTCCTGTCCGAACACCCCGAATTTGAACTCGTTAACTGTGCCGAACTGCTGCAAAGCCTGAAGATTGATTTGGATACCGGAAAATACCTGCGCCTCAACTCCGGAGAACACCAAACCGACGGCTTTTTTGCCACTGTATTGCAACGCAAGGATTAAGATTGAAAAAGGCCGTCTGAAATCCTTTCAGACGGCCTTTTTGATAGATTTTTTACATTAAAATCATTAAATACGATAGTCGCGCTCTGCAATAATATACTTTAAGGCATGTATCTCGACCTTTTATCAGAATATTGTGAAAAGCTGGAAAAAATGCTTTATGCTTTGTAAATGTATGCGTTCTCGTTCAAAATTCGCCCGGTCATGCCTCAGGCGATACCCGATACAGACAACGATAATATATAAATCATTTGGTTAAAAATCATGTCGCATAGTTATTCTTCCCCCACAAAGCCCCGTTTCTTGTCATCGGCCGTTGCCGTTGCCTGCTGTCTGTTGCCGTTTCAGACGGCCTCTGCATACAGCCTGCAAGACATCCTCAGGGACGCTTTAGTCAGCGACCCGATTGTGCGTGAAGCCAAAGCCACTCAAGAAGCAGCGCAAAGCACGACCAAAGCCACGCATGCGCGTCATTATCCTGTCGTGACCCTGACCGGCACGAAAGTGCTGGCGCAACACAATAAATATTCCAGCAACGATATGAAAGACGGTGTTGGCGTGCGTGGCAGCGTAAACATCTACTCATGGGGAGCGATTGAAGCCGCCGTCCGCCGCGACCGCAGCCGCGAAGAATACTATCAACACAAATACACCGAAAGCCAAGAGCAGCTGGGCAGCGATATCGGCCGCCTCTATCTGAGCGCATTGCGTGCAAAAGAAACCCTGGTCCTCAACGAACAGACTTTGGCGCGCCACAACAACCTCTTAAAAGACTTGGACACCATCGTCAAATATGATGCCGGCCGCCGTTCCGAGCTGATTGAAGCGCGCGCGCGCCAACTGCAAGTGGCAAACATTATCGCCCAACAACGCCGCACCATGGATTTGGCACTGAGCCGCCTGTCCCGCTATACCTCGCGCCAGCTGACTGCCAACGACTTGGAAGATCCGTTTAAAAACGACACGGCGAAATCCATCAGCGAACGCTTCAACAACCCCAACCGCAACAACAATCCGTCCTATCAGGCGCAATTGGCCGAGCGCGACAGCGTCCGTGCCGATTTGGACGCTTCCAAAGCCGAACGCCTGCCTGCCCTCAATTTGGAAGGCAGTGCAACGCGTAACACCAGACAGCTTTATTTAAACGTTGCATGGAATGTGTTGGATATTGCCGCAAGACACAATGTAGAACGCAATGCCAAATCATTGATCGCCGCAGAAGCCAAGTCCGAACAAATCCTGCGCGACATGAACGAACGCGTTCAAACATCCGCCATCGATATGCAGGAAAGCGAACAGCGTACCGTGCTGACGGCGCAACACATCGCCGCCCAAAAAGAAGTCATCAAAGTGTACGAATTGCAGTTTAAAATCGCCCGACGTACGCTGACCGACGTTTTGAGCGCATACAGCGAGTTATCCTCCATCGAACAGGATTACGTTGCCGCCCGCAACGATTTCCGCGATGCGGCACTCGACTATTTAAATACCCAGGCCAAAATCTCCGCTTGGGTCGGTTTGGCACAAAAATAAAGCCATATCCGCCGGTTAAACCAAAAACATTACGCGAAAAAATATGAAAACCATCATTGAACACATCGTTTTAGTGACCCGCCTTTTGGGTGCGCCCGTATCCGAAGCCGCTTTGTCCGCCGAAGTCGTACGCGACAAAAAGCTCAAAGTCAACTATCACTCACTGGTCGAAGTCCTGCGCAGCCACGGCTTTGAAAATACCTTATCCAAACGCAATCTGGAAGACATCCCCTCGCTCGCCGTGCCGGTCATGATTATCCTGCACAACGAAGAGGCTGCGGTCATCACCCAAATCGAAGGCTCCGGCCAAGAGCGCAAATACCATATCCGCCAGGTTGACGGTTTGGAACAGGAACTCAGCCATGAGCAGCTCTCCGGCCTGTATTTGGGCTACTGCTGGTTTATCAAACCCAAAATGGCGACCGATATGCGCTCGGAGTTGCCTGAATACCATCTGCCCAAAGCATGGTTTTGGAAAGTCATTTGGCGTTTCCGCAGCTACTACTACCAAGTCATTTTGGCCACCATCATCATCAACTTCCTTGCGCTCGTCAGCTCCCTGTATGTGATGAACGTGTACGACCGCGTGATTCCCAACCAGGCCTATGAAACCTTGTGGGTATTGAGCATCGGCGTGGTCTTGGCGATTTTGTTTGAATTTGCCGCCAAGATGATTCGCGGCCACTTGACCGATATTGCCGGTAAAAAAGCCGATTTGATCATCAGCTCCGCCCTGTTCCGCCGCGTGATGGCATTGCGTCTGGCAGACCGTCCTGCTTCTTCCGGTTCATACGCCAGCAACCTGCGCGAATTTGAAGCCGTGCGCGAGTTCATGACCAGTGCCAGCTTGTTGACTATTGTCGACTTGCCTTTCCTGTTGCTGTTTATCTTCGTGATTTCCATGGTCGGCGGCAAACTGGCACTTGTTCCCCTGACCATCATTCCGATTGTCGTGATTGTCGGTTTTGTCGTACAACGCCCGCTCTCTCGCCACATCAACGAATCGATGAAAGAAGGTTCGCAACGCTCCGGCCTTGCCGTTGAAGCCATCGAAGGCATCGAAACCCTGAAAACCAACAACGCCACATCTTGGGCGCAACAACGTTGGGACGAATACACCGCCAAAACTTCCGCTTCTTCCATCAAAGTCAAAGACACCAGCAACTTCATGGTCAACTTTGCCGTTGCCATGCAACAGCTCAATACCGTCTTTTTGGTCGTCGTCGGTACCTATCTGATTCATGCCGACAACCATGCGGAACGCATCACCATGGGTGCATTGATTGCCTCCGTGATTCTGTCCGGCCGCGCCTTGGCGCCGTTGGCACAAATCGCCGGTCTGGCGACCCGCTTCCAACAGGCCAAACTTGCCCTCAAAGGCGTAAACGATATCGTTACCCGCCCTATCGAGCGCAATCCGGAGCGCAAATACATTACTTTAGACAACGTTCAAGGCAGTATTACCTTTGAAAACGTATCGTTCAAATATCAAGCCGACAACAATAGCGCCGTCGAAGATTTGCGCCTGACCATCAAACCGGGCGAAAAAGTCGGTATTTTGGGCCGCATCGGCAGCGGTAAAAGCACCATGCTCAAACTGGCCAGCGGTCTGTACGACACTGAAAAAGGCAACGTTACCCTTGACGGAGTCGATATGCGCCAGCTTGACCCCAACTTCCTGCGCGATCAAGTCCTGCTGCTGAGCCAATCGCCACGCCTGTTCCTCGGCACATTGCGTGAAAACATGGACTTGGCGCGTACCGGCAGCTACTCTACCGACCAAGACTTACTGACTGCGCTCAACCGTTTCGGCCTCGACAAAATCATCCGCAACCATCCGCGTGGTTTGGATATGCCTTTGGGTGAAGACGGTTTGGGCTTATCCGGCGGTCAAAAACAAATCATCGCCCTGGCGCGCATGACCTTGCGCAACCCGAGAGTCGTCTTGCTGGACGAGCCGACCACCAGCCTGGATCAAGCCACTGAGCGTATGGCGCTCAATGCCATTGCCCAATGGGGCCGCAACCGCACCATGCTTTTGGTGACCCACCGTCCGCAAGTGCTGCAAATCGTCAACCGAATCATTGTGATGGACAATGGCAAAGTCGTGATGGACGGCCCGCGTGATCTGGTATTGCAAAAACTCATGCAAAACGAACAGGCCAAAGCAGCCAACGTCAAACAACAGCAACAAGCTGCTGCAGTCAAACAGCAGCAACAACAAGCTGCCGCCGCCCCTCAATCGGCAGCACAATAAAGCAAAAGGCCGTCTGAAACCTACTTACCCTTTCAGACGGCCTGCCCTAATGGTTAAAATCCACCAAACACAATAAAGATACACGATTATGAGCAGCGAAAACAACGTCAAATCCAAAGACCTACACCTCATCAACGACCTCAATGCCGCCCTTCAAAAAGAAAAACACAGCGGCCAATTTTGGATCATCATCCTATTCTTCCTTTTCCTGATTGTCTTCGTCGTCTGGGCATACAACAGCCCTGTCGAAGAAGTGACCCGCGGCAACGGCAATATCATTCCCAGCAGCCGTGAGCAAGTAATCCAAAGCCTCGATCCCGGCATCGTAACCGAAATCATGGTTAAAGAAGGCGACATGGTCGAGAAAGATCAGATTCTGATGAAACTCGACGACACGCGCAGCTCTGCCGTTTTACGAGAAAGCGAAGCCAAAGTCGAAAACCTCGAAGCCACTATTGCCCGTCTTAAAGCCGAAGCCTACGGCATCAAGCTCTCCTTCCCTGACAGCGTGGGCCCTGAGCTTCGCCGTCGCGAAATTGCCGCCTACAAAGCACGCCGTCAAGCCATGACCGACGCTGTCAGCGGCCTCTCCCAAAGCAAGGCCGCGCTTGACCGCGAAATCGCCATTACCGCACCTATGGTTGCCGAAGGCGTGGTTTCCGAAGTCGAACTTTTAAGAATGCGCCGCGATTCCGCAGACTTGGCCACCCAAATCTCCGAACGCCGCAACCGCTACAAAGCCGATGCCAACAACGAACTCTTGCAAGCCGAATCCGAGCTGGCGCAATCCAAAGAAAACGTTGCCATGCGTGCCGATCCGGTTGAACGCTCGCAAATCCGTGCGCCTATGCGCGGCATCGTCAAAGGCATAAAAGTCACCACCATCGGCGGCGTTGTGAATGCAGGCGAAGACATCATGCAAATCATCCCCGTTGACGACAAACTGCTGGTCGAAGCCTATATCCGTCCGCAAGACATCGCCTTTATCCGCGCAGGCCAACCTGCATTGGTTAAAGTCAGTGCCTATGACTACTCCATCTACGGCGGTTTAGAAGGCAAAGTTACCCTCGTCGGCGCCGATACCGTCAGCAACTCCATGCAAAACCGTGCCAACGACTTGAAACTTGACCCGAACCAAGTCTATTACCGTGTTCTCGTCCAAACTGAAAACAACTCCCTGAAAGACAAAAACGGCAAACCTATGCCGATTATTCCGGGCATGGTTGCAACGGTGGACATCAAAACCGGTGAAAAAACCATCTTCCAATACCTGATCAAACCAATTACGCGTATGAAACAAGCGTTAAGCGAACGCTAATCGATAAAACGATAAAAGGCCGTCTGAATATTTTCAGACGGCCTTTTATACCCAATAATCCTTACAAAACAACGGTCGGATAAGAGCCGACAACTTTCACGAAGGAAGCGCGTTCGCCCAAAAGCTGCAAGGCTTTTTGGACATTTTCATCGCTTTGATGGCCTTCGATATCGATGAAGAACAGGTATTCCCACAAAACCGATTTGCTTGGGCGGCTTTCAAATTTGGTCATGGAAATACCCAACTCGGTGAAAGGTTGCAACAAAGAAGTAACGGCACCGGCACGGTTGGGCGCGGATACGACCAAAGAGGTTTTATCATTGCCGCTGCGGCCGGTTTCTTGATGGCCCATCACCAAGAAGCGCGTGGTGTTGTTTGGTTCGTCTTCGATACACTCGGCAGCAAAGCTCAACTGATAAATTTCCGCAGCGATACGTCCGGCAACGGCGGCCACATTCGGGCTGTCAGATTCGGCAACCAAACGCGCTGCTTCGGCATTGCTGGCTACGGCGATACGCTCGGCATTGGGCAGGTTGCGGCTGAGCCAGTCATTGCATTGCGCCAAGGCTTGGGCATGGGCGAAAACTTTGGTAATGCCGCCGATTTCGTGGCTGTCTTTACGCAGCAGGTTGTGATGGATGCGGACAACCACTTCGCCGCAAGCTTTCAAAGCGGTTACAGCCAGCAAGTCCAAAGTTCGCCCCACCGAGCCCTCGGTCGAATTTTCTACCGGCGCCACCAAATAATCGGCTTGACGCGTTTCAACTTGTTTGAAGCAGTTGTCGATGGTGGTACACGCCATGGTGTGTGCGGCGTGGCCGAAATGTTTGATGGCGGCTTGCTGGGTAAATGTTCCCTTCGGGCCCAAATAGGCAATCGTCAGCGGACGTTCTACCGCCAAACATTCGCTCATAATCTCGCGAAACAGCCGGGTGACCGATTCATTAGGCAAAGGGCCGCGGTTCAAATCCTGAATCCGGCGCAAAACGGCCACTTCCCGTTCAGGACGGTACACCGCGCCTGTCCCTTTCAATTCGCCGATAGCATGCGCATGACCGGCGCGCTCGTTGAGCAAACGGAGGATTTCCGCATCGATGCTGTCGATGGCGTTGCGGTGCGGCAATAATTGTTCGTCTATAGATAAAGGCATAAGCTGTCTCGCAATTTTGTGAGGGATATTTTCATTTTAACATTAAAGGCCGTCTGAATTCCGTTTTCAGACGGCCTCAACACTATCTTTATCTAACTTTATCGTCTATCAGGTTTGCAAACGCTGCCAATTCCATCATAATTAAGCCTTTTGAACGACAAGGCCTATTCCATGCACTCAAACGGACTGTACACCCGTTTTCTGCCCGATGAAGAAGCAACCCTGAAACTGGGTAAAGAATGGAGCAAGCAACTTTCCGCTCCGCTGACCATCTATCTTGAAGGCGGGCTGGGTGCAGGCAAAACCACGCTGACACGCGGGATTTTGCGCGGACTTGGACATACGGGCGCAGTCAAAAGCCCGACTTACACCATTGTCGAATCTTATCCGCTGGATGCATTCACCCTCCACCATTTCGACCTCTACCGTTTTACCATGCCCGAGGAATGGGAAGATGCCGGTTTGGACGAATTGTTTGCGCCCGACAGCATCTGCCTCATCGAATGGCCGCAGCAAGGTGGGGAATTCACGCCTCCGGCAGACATTACCATTACATTGACGTACACCGATAAGGGCAGAACCTGCACCTTTTCCGCCCACACAAACCAAGGCCGAAAAAGTTTAGAATCATGGTCAAATTAACTAGAAGACACATTCTCCGTCAAGGCACAGGACTATTTCTCACCCTCACGCCCGTTGGTGCCGCATTGGCCAAACCGGCCTCTCCTGCGCAATTCCTTGCCGTCCGCATTTGGCCGGCGCACGCCTACACACGCGTCACCCTTGAGAGCAACCACTCAATGAAATACCAACATTTTATGTTGGACAACCCCAGCCGGTTGGTCGTGGATATTCAAGGAGCGGAAATCAACAGCGTCCTGCAAGGCATTTCCAGCAAAGTGCTGTCTAACGACCCTTTTATTCGCAGCATTCGCGCCGGTCAAAATACGCCCAGCACCGTGCGTATCGTTATCGACCTGAAACAAAGCACCCATCCGCAAGTCTTTGCACTCGCACCCGTCGGCAACTTCAAAAACCGCTTGGTTATCGACCTCTATCCGCACGGCGCAGATGCCAACGACCCGATGATGGCCTTGCTCAACGGCAATATCCCCAAACAACGTCCGAATACCAATATCGCATACGACACCCCTGCCCCTAAAAGCAATCGCGGCAGCGGCGGCAACCGCCGTCCTGTGATTATGATCGACCCCGGTCATGGCGGCGAAGACCCTGGCGCAATCGGCCCGAGCGGCCTCAAAGAAAAAAACGTCGTACTCTCCATCGCCCGCGAAACCAAAAAACGCCTCGAAGCCTTGGGTTACAACGTATTCATGACGCGCAACGAAGACATCTTTATCCCATTGGGCGTACGCGTTGCCAAAGGCCGTGCACGCAATGCAGACGTATTCGTCTCCATCCACGCCGATGCCTTTACCAGCCCGTCCGCTCGCGGTACCGGCGTATATATGCTCAATACCAAAGGCGCGACCAGCTCGGCGGCAAAATTCCTTGCCCAAACCCAAAACAACGCCGACGCCATCGGCGGCGTACAAACCAGCGGCAACCCCAATGTCGACAACGCCATTTTGGACATGACCCAAACCGCGACCCTGCGCGACAGCCGCAAGCTCGGCCATTCCGTCCTGACCGAATTAGGCAAACTCAACCAACTGCACAAAGGCCGCGTTGACGAGGCTAACTTTGCCGTTCTCCGCGCGCCGGATGTTCCGTCCATTCTGGTGGAAACCGCCTTCCTCTCCAACCCTACCGAAGAGCGACTGCTCGGCAGCGAGTCCTTCCGACAACAATGCGCCCAAGCCATTGCCACCGGTATTCAAAAATACATCAATACCGCCGTTTTACGACGCGGTTAAATGGCTTGATGAAACAAAGGCCGTCTGAAATTTTTTCAGACGGCCTTATCTTTTCAAGCAATCTATTTAACCGCACTTCCCTACCGCAGCCGGATAGACGGACACCTTCGTCTGCGTCAATGCAAACAGGTTTTCCAACTGCGTTTGCGCCTGACGGTTGGCATGTTCCAAAATCTCAGCCTTACACGCGCTTTGCAATACCTGCCGTTTCGCCTCTTCCTGCACCGTCTTAAATACAGACTTATCCATAGGCAGCAAATTAAACGAGCCGGTCTGAATATCGTACACTTCGATATTTTCCAAATCCACGCTCAAGATTTCCACCGCCGGCAGACTGATAATTACCTTATCGTCCACAATATTGACATTGTCCGCGCCCAACTTGTCCAAATCCAAACCGGCCAACACCTTACCGCGCACAATAAAAATACCGCTTTGCGAATCCTGCCACAGCCTGCGCCAATCCCCTTTTTTCTCCGTACGGATAATCGTATCGATATAAAATGCCGTACTTTCCAAGCGGTTCATCTGCTTAATCTGCATCAAAACCCCCTCACGGGACAAAACCTGATGTTCTTCGTTCTGACCATGCAGGGCATAAAACCAGCCGCCCGCAGCCGTCAGCGCACACAACACCAGCACGACCAATCCGCGCCCAAGCATTTTCATTTCAAACATCCCCCGTTAAAATAATCATCAGAACATTCCCCATATTCTCCCAAAACCGTCAATTTCAAGCCATACCCAGGCCGTCTGAAACATTAAAACTTATTACCAAAAAGTAATAAAAAAATTCCAATAAACAAAGTTTGCCTTTTGGTAAAGACAAGACTACAATCCATTACACACAATTCAATTTCATCTCATCATGAATACCACCGACCTGCGCCGCCACAACCTGCGGCAATGGATAACACAACACCACAACGGCCAGCAGACCAAGTTTGCCCAAGCCATCGCCATCAACCAAGGCGAGCTGTCCGCACTGCTGAAAAACAAATCTTTCGGCGAGAAAAAAGCCCGAAAAATCGAGCAGGCAGCCAATATGCCTGACATGTGGCTGGATCAAGACCACCAAGACCGCCACACCCCCACCATCAGCCAAGAAAGAAATACCATGTCCCACATCTCCACCATCCCCGAAATCCTAGCAGACATCAAAGCCGGCAAAATGGTCATCATCACCGATGCCGAAGACCGCGAAAACGAAGGCGACTTGCTGATGGCCGCCCAATTCGTTACCCCCGAAGCCATCAACTTCATGATCAAAAACGCACGCGGCCTGGTCTGCCTGCCGATGGACGGCGAAATGGTCGAAAAACTCGGCCTGCCCATGATGACCCAGAAAAACGGCGCGCAATACGGCACCAACTTTACCGTCTCCATCGAAGCCGCCCACGGCATTACCACCGGCATTTCCGCCGCCGACCGCGCCCTGACCATTCAAACCGCCGTTTCCCCATCCGCCAAACCAGAAGACATCGTCCAACCCGGCCACATCTTCCCACTGCGCGCCCAAAAAGGCGGCGTACTCGTCCGCGCCGGACACACAGAAGCCGGCGTTGACCTGGCACAAATGAACGGCCTGATTCCCGCCGCCGTCATCTGCGAAATCATCAACGACGACGGCACCATGGCGCGTATGCCCGAACTGATGAAGTTCGCCGAAGAACACAACCTCAAAATCGGCACCATTACCGACCTCATCGAATACCGCAGCCGCACCGAAAGCCTGCTCGAAGACATGGGCAACTCACCCGTACAAACCCCGTGGGGCGAGTTCCAACAACACGTTTACGTCGACAAACTCTCCGGCGAAACCCACCTCGCCCTCGTCAAAGGCACACCAACCGCCGACGAAGAAACCCTTGTCCGCGTCCACGAACCCTTCAGCGTAATGGACTTCATCCAAGCCAACCCGCGCCATTCATGGTCATTGCCCAAAGCCCTTGAGCGCATCCAACAAGCCGAAAGCGGCGTAGTCATCCTCCTACACCGTACCGAAGACGGCGCTACTCTACTCGACCGCACCCTACCCAAAGGCGCAAACCAAGCCTACAAATGGGACAGCAAAAGCTACGGCATAGGCGCACAAATCCTCGCCGGCCTCAACGTCAAAAAACTGCGCGTCCTCGGCCAGCCGTCATCCTTCACCGGCCTCACCGGCTTCGGCCTCGAAGTCGTCGGCTTTGAAGAAGCTGAAAAATAATCTTGCTTGATTGATTCTCAAAGCAAATAAAACAAAAGGCCGTCTGAAAGTTTTCAGACGGCCTTTTCATATCTCTATTTATCTGAATATTATCCAAAAAAAATTATGATAAAAACGACTATTTATTAGATTATTTCAATAATGATAAGAATAATCAATTATAATATAAATATTAATAATATTTAAAAATTTTATATTTTTTATATAAAAGAGTATTTTAACCTCTTATATTAAGTTCTTAACAAAGAGAAACTATGTCTGCTTTTACTCCCAAACCCAAAATAATCATTCTCAGCCTTGCCAGCGCATTCAGTACATTAACCGTTGCTGATACCATCGAAGCCTCAGCTCGACCAGAACAATACCAGGAATTGGATACTGTTGTTGTCAGTGGCAAACGTACCAACGACCAAAAGGGCGCGGACGACGTGTATTACAAAAACGTCTCCAACGCCTACGTCGGCAAAGAATACCTCGAACGCTACCGCGTCCAATCCGCCGGCGACGTGCTCAAAGGCCTAAACGGCGTGTACAACATGAACACCCGCACCGCCGGCGGCGCGATTACGCCCAATATACGCGGCATCACCGGCAAGGGCCGCATCCCCGTTACCGTGGATGGTACAGAGCAAACCATAGACGTATGGATGAACAACTACGGCGTGGGCGACCGCAACTACCTCGATCCCGCCCTGTTCCGCAGCATCGCGGTGGAAAAAAGCCCCGCCCTCACGCGCGGCGTGAAATCGGGCGTCGGCGGCGCGGTCACCATCCGCACCATCGAAGCCGACGACATCGTGCCGGAAGGGCAGAAATTCGGCTTCCAGCTGAAAACGGAGTTCTCCAACAACAGCAACAAACAGGCCAACAACCTCAACCAATGGCTGGGCTGGGAAGACTACCGAACCCTGCCTTTCGGCGCGACGGCGGACGGCGCGGGCGGCGGCGTCGACCCGCATACCGGCCAGCAAAGCCCGCAGGCCTTGGTGGCCGACGGCCTGACCCCGCCCAAACATAAAAGCAGCCGCGATAATCGGCGTTTCGGCAACGACCGCGGCTATATGGCCGCCGCCGCCTTCAAAACCGAACTTTCAGACGGCCTGGCCGCCTACAGCTACCGCAACAAAGGCAACTACTTCGCCGGGCGCAAAGGTGCGGAAGGCTACCTGCACAATCCGGTATACGACCTGCAAAAATGCTACGACCAAGGCGGCAGCGATTTCAACTGCAAAAACTCTGCCACCTTCGTGCCCAATATGGCCAAGGTCTACCATCCCGGCGTGGAAGTGCTCAACAGCAACACCGAAACCAAAACCCTGCTGTTGAAAAACAACTGGCATCTGCCCGGCAGCCATAAACTTGGCTGGCAGTATATGCGCACCGACGTGCGCTTTGGCGAAATCAACCCCTTCCATACCACCTATGTGATGAATATGGAAGAATACAATCCCAGCAACCGCCCCAAAGCACTGTCGCCGCAGATGCAAAGTATCGATTCCAATATCCGCACCGACACCTACAAACTCGGCTGGAACTGGAAGCCCGAAAACAGCCGCTGGATAGACCTGCAAGCCAACCTGTGGCGCATCAAAACCAATACCACCCGCCACCAGAGCGGCGGCATGGATTTGTCTGCCGCCAAACCGGACCCCTACTACGATGTCTGGCACTGGTGCACCAAACGCGGACAACTTCCGCCCGATTATGCCGACAGCTACAGCAGTTGCAGCAGCCTGATGGACGATTTCGGCGTAAACGGTTTGAGCAAAGAAGAAGTGATGAAAATCCTGCCCAACGACAACGGACAATACCGTGTACTTTCCGGCGCAGAACAGAAAACCCGCGTCAGCCGCACGGGCTTCGACCTGAACAACCGCTTCCGCCTTCATCCGCACCTGCACATGACCCTGTCCGCCGACTATCAGAACGAGAAGCTGGAAGAAGAAGTGGAAGTGGTTAATTCGCAGGATATGTTCAACCTGGCCGGCATGGCCACCGGCATGACGAAAATCGCCGGCCCGCGCGGCGGCAAACGGCGCGAATGGGGAACCAACTTGGTATTCGACTGGCAGGCCACCGACCGCCTGAAAATCTCCGCCGGCATCCGCTACCACAATTTCAGGGGCTTCGATACCGCCCTGGCCGAAGGCCGCGCCCGCCGCGACCCGCGCTATCAGGCTGGCGGCGGGCACGGCACTTATTCGGACGGCGTGTACATCCCATATTTCGAGCTGGTGGGCGATCAGGAGCGGCGCGATTGGGAGGCGGTATCCGAACAGAGCCGGCGCGCCTACCAGTCAGGCAATGATGCCGCCATCGCCGCCGCCGATCGGGCCATGCAGGCGCACGGTGCACGCTATAATATGCCGAAATATAGTAGTGATGGTACTTACCGGGTTGAGGATCAATACAGCTATATCGGCAGCGACGGGCTTGTTTATGGCGACGGTACAGGTTATAATGATTCTCAAAATCAACCGTTGTACCGGGTGCGCCCCGTATACGTGCCGTTTGTAAACGGCAAGCTGGACAGCGGTTCTCTACCCAAACATTTCCATGATTTTGTGAAAAATTATCAGGAAAAGGTTGCCAATCCGCAGGGATTGAATCAGGCACATTACCGATATTGGGCAGTGCCGGGAAATCCTGAGAACTGTATAAGAAATAGCGTAATAACCTGTCTTGATCATTACAAAGCAGGAAAACTGTCCAATATGGGTGTCGGTTATCCGGAAACCGGCGGTGATACCGGATCAGCCCATAGGGTTATCAACAAACACTACACCGAAGAGCAATACTGGGCGCAGCCCAAACCGATACGCGCCCATGCCTGGGCGCCGACCGTCGCCGTCAGCTACGACCTGACCGACAACAACCGCCTGTTCGTGCGCTACGCGCAGATGACCCGCTTCCCCAGCGTGTACGAAGTCGGCAGCTTTTACAATGACCTGGCCTATGTCGGATCGCCCAAAGCACCGAATTTCCGCTTTAAGCCGGAACGCAGCCGCAGCCTGGAAATCGGCTACAACTTTAACTTCGCACCGCACTTTGCCCGGCTGCGCCAAGGCGATATGCGCCTGACCTACTACCGCAACCGCATCCGGAACGTGATCGAGACCACCGACCATTTCCGCACCGTGCAATACGACAGCAAGGATACCGCCGGGCTGGAATGGCAGGGCCGCATCGACAGCGGTCGCTTCTTCGCCGCGCTGGGCGCGACCTACCGCCTGAAACAGCAGATGTGCGACCGCGACACAGCCTTCGATTTCGACCCCTACGGCTACAAAGGCATACCGGTCTGCATCGAAGGGGGCTACGGCAGCACGCGCGGCTACCAGGCACTGCAGCCGAAGTATTCGGTCAACCTTGATGCGGGCATGCGCGCCTTGGGCGAGAAACTCGAATTCGGCCTGCGCGGCATCTACCACAGCCGCGTCAATACCAAGCAATACGACCAACTGTTGAAGCGGGGTTTGGGGCATATCTTCAACAGCACCGGCAAGCCCTACCATTGGAACCCCTCGCTGACGTGGGACGTGTACGGCCGTTATCAGGTGCACAAAAACCTCAACGTCAACTTAGGCATCACCAACCTGACCAACCGCTACTACCTTGACCCGATGAGCAACGTGCCCGCACCCGGGCCTGGCAGGACGGTTACCTTCGGGCTGACGGCGAAATTTTAGCCGGACGGATAACGACAGGCGCGGCAAACGCGCCGGACATAGGGATACACAAACCAAACCGCCCCGCAGGGGAAGGCTTTTTGCCATTTTTTCCGCCAGCCGGCGGCAATAAAGCGGATGTTTGTTGTTATTCACTTAATGTTAAAAAGGAGACTTATTATGTCTATCTTCAAACAAACCCTGTTGGCCGCAACGCTGTGCGGCATTTTTGGCGTAGCCGCCGCCGCTCCGGAAGGTGATTCAAGCCAAAAAAGGAAGGATAGAGATTGGACAACAGTCAAACCCGGTGAATCCGATAGTCAGCCTTTTGGTGAAGGCAAGGCAGGCTTGGCATTCAGTACCGACAACGGCCATAGTTGGTCAAACTCCATCAATTTGGAAAACGGCCCGGTTAAACATATCGGTATCAAATATAATATCAAATATAAACAGGGCACACAGAAAGTTCCGATTAACGGCAACGACCCCTATGCCAATGTTGATGGCACACGCAATCCGCAGTATCTGCGCTTGGGTGATGTGAAACCGGTTATCGGCTGGTTCTACAACCCGAAACTGGGTCAGGTGTGGTATGAAAACCGCCACAACAACACCGAAGTGTACAGCGTGCGCCAAATAACCGAGCCGAAACTTCCCTTTGCACCGAAATTCGGCGGCTTGGTGATTGCCAAAGTGCCCGGCATGGGCGGCAGCGACGGCAACGTCTTCTTCGGCGAATGGGCGCCGCGCAAAGGCAACCCGCCCGACAACAGCACGGATTTGAATATGGCGGACGGCAAACGCACCGTTTGGTATGTAGGCGACAACCCGACCAAAAACACTACGGGCTTAGCTACTGCCACCTATAATGTTGTCGGCATCAACAAGCACACGCCGGGCAAAAACGATTTCTATACCGGTGAAATCACAGCCACATTCGGTACGAATAAATTCGGTTCTATGAGCGGCGCACTGAAACGCGCAGGCGATAATGATTTGAGCTTTGATGGTGTTGAAATTAACAATTCAAAAGGTACATTCAACAGCGGTGCAGCCAATAACGAAGGCATCAAAGGACAATTCTACGGCAATGGCGCGGCAGCCATGGCGGGTTATGCCGAACGCGGTAACGGCGTAGGCGACGACGTAGCCTTCGGCGGCGCGAAAAAATAACCTTGCCCGCTTACGCGATTAGGGAATGCCGGTGTTTTCGGCGTTTGGCCGTACGTTCCCGCAATCAGGAAAACCGCCGTTTTTTAACCGCAGCCGCAGTAGGCATAAATATACTGCGGCTGACCTGTTTCCGAAGTGCCGTGCAAACCTGCATTGCCTTGCGGAATTTCTGTTTTTACTTCTTTCAGACGGCCTCCCCGCCCCAAAGGACCCCATCACATGACCCACCGCCTCTGCCTGCTTTTCCTGCCGCTCTGTACGGTCTGCCTTGCCGCCCCGTCCGACGATGCCGCCGACGAACGCCGCCGCCTGCTGGACGAGGGCAGCCGCCAAACGCAGCAATACCGCGAAAGCGGTTGGCTGGACACGGAACAGGCACGCGGGGAAGTAGAGGAAAACGACGACTACATCATGATAGACGGTGCAGTCTACCAAGTCGGCGATACGGCGGAAGAACTGGAAAGCGCGATTTACCACGCCCTCAACGCGCGGCAGTGGCACAAGGTGCGGCAGTTCGCCGCCCGCTACGCCAAACTGCCGCAGCACAAGCCCGCGCTGATTCATTTGGCCGATGCGCTGCAAAAACGGGACGAAGGGGATTTCCGCGCGGCGGGGAACAGTTTTCAGACGGCCTTGGAAGCCGAACCCGATAACCCCCGCCTGCTGCTCGAAGCGGGGCGGTTTTATGCCGAAGACAACCAAAACAAAGAGTCCGCCGCCGCGTTTGAGAAAGTTCTGAAAACGGATATTCCCGCAGAAACCCGCCCTATCGTGGAAAACTACCTGTCCGAACTGGGTAAACGCCGCCGCTGGCACGGCCAAATCAGCCTCGGCTACGGCTACAACAGCAATGTAAACCAAGGCAACGGCATCAGCCAATGCGTGTGGGAAATCGCGGGCATGTGCCTGATGGAGCGCACCCTGCCCGCGCCAACGGATTCGACCTTCTCATCCTATAGCGCGACCGCCGAAAAAACCGTCCCGCTCAAAGGGCATCACGGCGCACAGGTGCGCGGTGTGCTGTACGGCAACCGCTACACGGAAAAAGACAAAGATTCGGCGGCTATGCCAGATTACGGCTATCACAACGGTTCGCTGTACGCGGGATACGCCTATGCCGACGCACGCTCCTCCTTTTCCCTGCTGCCCTATTTCGAATACGACTTCCGCAACCGCCACACCCACTACCGCGCATGGGGTGCGGATGCCGACTGGTCGCACACACTCTCCCCGCGCTGGCGTGTCAATGCCCGTGCCGGCGCGAAAAAGACCGGATACGGCGGACAAAGCAAAACTTATTTTGCCGACTACAAGCAATACGAACTGGGCGTAGGGGCAGAATTTTCTCTTACACCCAAAAGCGGACTGTTCGCCAACTTCGATGCTACACGCAAAGCCTATCCCGAAAAATCCTCTTCCAGCAAAGAATATACGACACGGCTGGGAGCGTATAGTTTTTTTTCAAGCGGTACTTACCTCAACGCCATCCTGCTCTACCGCCGCAGCCTGTATGACGCGGCAAGTTTCGTCAGCGATAACAAACGGCGGCGCGACAAGCAATACATCATGATGGCTGCGGCGGGTTTTCCTCAATGGAATATCAAAGGCGTATATCCCGAACTGCGTTTCAGGCGAACAATCGCACACAGCAACGCGGTGTATTACCGCTACCGCCAAAACGAATGGCTGTTGGGTTTTAAATATCGGTTTTAAATTGAGTCATTTAGAAATACGCTAAAACAGCGATATAACCATGCTGTTTTACTCGTTTCTATATCATGCCGTCTAAAAAAGCCGATACACCTTTCCGATGTATCGGCTTTCGCTATCTGCTTAACGCTTAATTTCTGCCGGGCAATTCTTTTTCGCTCAATGGTTTGATGTACCAAATATCGCGGCAGTAGTCGGCGATAGAGCGGTCGGATGAGAAGAAGCCCATGTTGGCGATGTTGATCAAGGCTGATTTGCGCCATGCGGATACGTTGCGGTAGTGTTCGTCCGCTTTGTATTGCGTGTCAATGTAGCTGCGGAAATCCGCCATCAGCTGATAGAAGTCGCCGTATGGTTGCAACACGTCGTTGTAGCGGTTTGGCTCTTCCGGAAAGAAAGTGCCTTGGCTGATTCGATTGACGACGCGGCGCAGGTCGCTGTCTCGCTCGATATAGCTCAACGGGTCGTAACCGTTGTGGCGGATTTCTTCGACTTGTTCTACGGTGTTACCGAAGATATAGCAGTTGTCCGCACCGACTTTTTCCAAAATCTCAACGTTCGCGCCGTCCAGCGTACCCATACAGATTGCGCCGTTGAGGGCAAATTTCATGTTACTGGTACCGGATGCTTCCGTACCTGCCAGTGAGATTTGTTCGTGCAAATCGGCGGCAGGAATGATGATTTGTGCAAGGCTGACGCTGTAGTTCGGGATGTAAACGACTTTAATCAGATCGCGGATACGGGGGGCGTTGTTGATGACTTTGGCAACGTCGTTAATCAGTCGGATGATTTTCTTCGCCATGTAATAGGCGGAAGCGGCTTTACCGGCAAAGATGAACACACGCGGCTGCCAATCGAAATCCGGGTTCTCCAGGATTTTGTTGTAGCGGTCAACGATGTGCATCACGTTCAATGCTTGACGTTTGTACTCGTGGATACGTTTGATTTGGATGTCGAAAAGTGCATCGGTGTTAACTTTGATGCCAAGCTCGGTTTCGATGTATTTGGCAAGGCGCTCTTTGGCGGCTTTTTTCACTTCGCCGAATTCTGCCTGTACGGAGGCATCGTCCACTTTATCGTTGAGCTTGGTCAGGTTGTCCAGATGCAGACGCCAGTCTTCGTTGCCCAGATGTTTGTCCAAGAATTTGGTCAAGCCTGGGTTGGCGATGTTAATCCAGCGTCGTGGGGTCACGCCGTTGGTTACGTTGGTAAAGCGTTCCGGAAATACTTTGGTAAAGTCGGCAAAGATGGATGTGGTCATCAAATCGGAGTGGATTTTGGCCACGCCGTTGACTTTGTGCGAACCGATTACGGCAAGCCATGCCATGCGGACGCGACGACCATGGGTTTCGTCAATGATGGATACACGACGGACAAAGTCGTCGTCGAAGTTACCGATGGCGCGTAAGGCATTGAGGAAGTAGGCGTTGATTTCAAAGATGATGTCCAAATGGCGCGGCAGCAGGCGGCCCATCAAATCGACCGGCCAAGTTTCCAAGACTTCGCTCATCAATGTGTGGTTGGTGTAAGAGAAAATCTTGCAGCACATATTCCATGCTTCGGTCCACGCAATGCCTTCTTCGTCAATCAGGATGCGCATCAGCTCAGGAATCGCCAGCACGGGGTGGGTGTCGTTCAGATGGATGGCGACTTTGTTGGCAAGGTTTTTGATACTGGTGAAACGGCATTTATGGCGCGCTACGATGTCTTGTACGGATGAGGAAACCAAGAAGTATTCTTGTTTCAAGCGCAATTCACGGCCAGATTCGGTAGAGTCGTTCGGATACAGGACGCGTGAGATGTTTTCATCGCTGTTTTGCGCACGGACGGCGGAAGCGTAATCGCCTCGGTTGAAGTCGGTAAGGTCAAACAGGTTGCCTGCGTGTGCGTCCACAAGCGCAATGGATTGGCACATTCGCCGCCATAGCCCGGAATGATTTCATCGTATGTCCAAGCGGAAATTCCTTCGCTCGGCTGCCATTCTTTTTTGTCGCCCAAGTTCAATACTTGACCGCCGAAACGGACGGAATATTGTTTGTTCGGACGGGCAAACTGCCATGCCAAATCTTGGTCGAGCCACAAATCGGGTTTTTCAACTTGTTGGCCATCCACGATTTCTTGTTTGAACATACCGTATTGGTAACGGATACCGTAGCCCATGGCCGGAATGCGCAGGGTTGCCAAAGAGTCGAGGAAGCAGGCGGCCAGACGGCCTAAACCGCCGTTACCCAAACCTGGATCTTCTTCTTGTTCGCAGACATCGGCAAATTCTTTACCCAGTTGCTTGAAGGCTTCTTCAAATTCGGCGTAAACACCTTCGTTAATCAGCGCGTTGACAAACGAACGGCCGAGCAGGAACTCCATAGACAGGTAATAAACCATGCGTTTGCCGTTGTCGATGTGGGCGCGGCGTGTTTTGAGTAAATCTTCCGCAATCAGGTCACGCGCGGCAAGCATGGCGGCGTTGAGCCATTGATGTGAAGTTGCCTCCTTCGGATCTACACCCAAGATAAAAATCAGCTTGTAAACGATGGATTTACGGATGGTTTCGGCGTCCGGTTTAGGCATTACATAATCGTAACCGGAGATGGGGAGTTTTTTCTTAGCCATGGAAGCCTTTCTCTAGCGTGAGGCACTGGACAACGCGCCTGATGGTTTTATTAAAAACAACGAAACTCGGTTTTCAGATGGCCTGACAACGGCAACAGGCCGTCTGAAAGGAATGACGCGTAGGTTTGTTACACAATAAGGGAATTATAGCGGAAAGGTTTTAAAAAAGGATATTTTTTCTTTATAAAACATTTGATTAACAACCAAATCATTAATCATCTCATTGGCATTTTCCATTTATACCACGAAGCCAAAAATGAACAAATACCAACAACATATCAAAGAGTTAATCAAACAATAGTTTAATTCACATTTAATTCTCATTTAATTTGTTTTATGCAAAATCCAAATCCCCATGTGCTCAACAACACATTTTCCTGGTCCTTCGTAATTTAATTTCTCTGATGGTACGCAAGAAATTTCCCAATTACCTTGAGGCAGGTTAAATAACTGACGACTACGTTTGGCATTTACCAACAGCAGCCACTCGTCGTCCAAAACAATCTGAATCACCTTGCTGCCTCTGTTGTGCCAACAATATTCGGTCATCGGGCTGCTATCAGCATTGAGCCATTGCACACGCTCTTTTTCCCACCAGCAATCATCTGTCAGCAGCTTGATTTGGCTGCGGACGCGTATCAGCTCTTGAGTGTAACTTTGCAACACATGAGATTTATTTTGCCAATCCAACCATGTAATCGGATTATCTTGGCAGTAGCTGTTGTTGTTGCCTTGCTGACTGTTGCCGAACTCATCGCCTGCCAAAAGCATGGGCGTACCGTTGGATAAAAATAAGGAGGCAAGCAACGCTTTGGAAGTGTATTCGCGGTTGAGCAAAACCTCTTCATCATCGGTTTCGCCTTCTACGCCGTGGTTGTAGCTGATGTTTTCATTATGCCCGTCGCGGTTGTTTTCACCGTTGGCTTCGTTGTGTTTTTCGTTGTAGCTGACCAAATCGCGCAGAGTGAAGCCGTCATGTGCGGTGATGAAATTGATGCTGCGAAAGGATGGCGGCCGCTGTGGTTGAAAATATCGGACGACCCGGCCAAGCGTTCGGCAAATGCGCCTAAATTACCGCTTTCCCATGACCAAAACGCGCGCATATCATCGCGGAAACGGCCGTTCCATTCGGCAAAAGGTTGCGGGAAATTGCCCAAGTGATAGCCGCCCTCGCCGATGTCCCAGGCTTCGACAATCAACTTCAAACCAGCCAATATAGGGTCTTGATACAGAACTTGGAAAAAACGGCCGTACGATTGGAAATCGGGTTCGCGTCCCAATACGGTTCCCAAGTTGAAACGGAAGCCGTCAACATGAAACTCTTCGGCCCAATAGCGCAGGCTGTCTGTCGCCCAACGGGTAACGTCGCGACGGACAATATTGAGCGTATTGCCGCAACCTGACCAGTTTTCATAGCTGCCGTAAGAGGTGTGCCAATACCATAAGGTGTTGTCGATACCGCGCTGACACAGCATCGGGCCTTTGTCGTCCTGCTCTGCCGTGTGGTTGTACACGACATCCAAAATCACTTCCAAACCTGCCTGATGCAAGGCTTTGACTGCCTGTTTAAACTCCGCCGCCGCACGCTCGGGATTATCGGCATAAGACGGCTCGACGGCAAAATGGGAGTAAGTGTTGTAGCCCCAATAATTGCTCAAACCCATCTGCTGAAGATGGTATTCGTCCAGATGATAATGAATCGGCAGCAGCTCGACCGTCGTCACCCCCAATTCTTGCAGATAAGCCAAAAACCGTTTATCACTCAAGGCCTTATAAGTGCCTGCATATTTCAAATCGGGGAACTGCTTGGTAAACCCTTTGACATGGGCTTCATAAATAATGGTTTTGCCCCACGGTATTTCCGGACGGCAATCTTTGGCCCAATTAAATCGGCTGCGTCCGATCACGACGCTTTTCGGCGCAACGGCGGCATTGTCGCGTTCATCCTCCGGCCTGAACCATGCCATTTCTTCGGCGGTACGGTAGCTTGGTTTGCCGTCAATTTTTTGGAATACGGGTCAATTAGCAATTTGTTGGGATTAAAACATGAGCCGTATTCTGCGTTTTCACGTCCATACACACGAAAACCGTACCGCTGCCCTGCCTTAACATCCGGCACGAATCCGTAAAATACCGAACCGCGCCGTGAAGGCATCTCCAAACGGGTTTCTTTATCTTTATCAAACAGACACAATTCGACCTTTTCGGCATTGATGGAAAACAAGGTGAAATTCGCACCCTTACTTGTCAGGGTCGCGCCCATGGGATAAGGCTTGCCTTCCTCGATATGCCATGATTTGGCAGTCATAGAATGATTCCTTGGTATGTATTTGGTTTCGTGTCCAATATAAGGCCGTCTGAAAAACATTGAACTGGCCCCCAAATCTTGGACACTCATAAAAGCCTTTTCAGGCGCTCTGTGCAAG